>DAOWDR010000383.1 GCA_030638935.1 Desulfobacteraceae bacterium
GGCATGGTTTCAAACTCTTTGTTATAAATGGGCATAGATGGATCCTTGACTATAGTAATTTTAGGAGCTGCTAATTGAGCTCTCCTTTGAACACGGGTTTTCGTTTTTCCAGAAAGGCGCTGGTGCCTTCTTTGGCGTCTTCACTGACCATGGCGATACCAAAACCGTCATTTTCGATTCTGCAGCCGATTTCAAGATCAACGGCTGTTCCGTTCTGGATTACCTCTTTTGCGGCTCTCAGGGCTACTTTGCCTTTGGAGACAATCAGGTTGGCTGTTTTTAAAACTTCCTCCATCAGACTTTCATGGGCACAGATTTTATTGACAATCCCGTACTCAAGTGCTTTGTCAGCCCGTATGTTTTTTCCGGTAAATACCATTTCCTTGGCCCGGTTGTTTCCCACAAGCCTGGCAAGTCTCTGGGTGCCGCCAAATCCCGGGATAAGCCCTAAGTTGATTTCCGGCAGGCCAAAGACTGCTTTTTCAGATGCATAGATAAAATCGCAGGCCAGGGCAGCTTCACTTCCTCCTCCCAGGGCAAACCCATTAACCGCTGCGATGGCAGGGATGGGAAGATTCTCAATTTTTGAAAATATTTTCTGACCTTTTCTTGAGAAGAATTTGGCTTGCAAAGGGTTCATTTTTGTAAGCTCGGCAATATCAGCGCCTGCCACAAAGGCTTTATCTCCGGCGCCTGTGAGAATAAGTACCCGGATATCACTATTATTGCCTACCATGTCAAGGGCTTTGTCCAGTTCGTCAAAAAGAGCATTATTAAGCGCATTTAAGGCTTTTGGTCTATTAAAGAATATTGTGGCTATGTTGTTTTCGACCTCAAGAATAATGTTTTCAAAAGACATGACCTTCTCCTTCTTTTTTTGGTTATAATAATTATTGGCTTATAATTGTTTCGGGTTTGTAGCGTTTATATATTTTTCAATCCCATCGGTAATGGCAGTACAGACGTTATCTCTATAGGATTGAGTCATCAATCTTTGGCACTCTCTTTTGTTGCTGATAAAGGATGCCTCAATAAGAATGGAGGGCATTCTGGCTCCCAGGAGAACATAAAAGGGTGCCTGCTTGACACCCAGATCGTTTATATTTGAATATTTTTTTTTCATTCCCTGGATCATGGATTTATGAACGTCATTGGCCAGCCTGGTCGATTCTTCAATCTTGGCATGCTTCATCAGGTCGCTTAAAATATATTCAAGATCGGAAATATTTTTTTTGGAGGTGGCATTTTCCCTTGCTGCCACTGCAATTGCCTGGTCATCGGTAGCCAGGTTCAATATATATGTCTCAAAACCGGCCAGTTTTTTGTTTCTAGCTGCATTGCAGTGCATGGAAATAAACAGATCTGCCCTTTGGGTATTGGCAATGGCGGTCCGTTCCTCAAGGGTCAGTTTTCTGTCGGTTGAACGGGTCAGCTCCACGGTGCAGTTGAGCCGGGTCCTGAGTTTTTCAGCAAGGTTTAAGGCCAGCTTAAGCACAATATCTTTTTCCCAGACCCCTTTGATATATCCGGGGGCCCCCGGGTCAGGGCCTCCATGGCCCGGATCAATTATGATTTTTCTCACGCCCAGGGCCAACTGCCTTGCAATATCCGATGATTTGAGATTTTCCGTGGTAATCCGTGAGGTCTTAACGGGCACCTTGTCAGGATCTTTTTGGGCAATGGACTGTTCCAAAGGAGGGGAGCCGTTGGAGCCCTTTCCCCAGACATCAATGATAATTCTAAAGGGGTCTTTTAATGAAAAAATTTTATAGTTTTCAAAGGATTTTATATCCACAACCACCCGGACTGTATGGGGCATATATTGACCGGCCCTTGCCTGGTTTAACAGATTGTCGTTGATGGGCATATGCTCGGCAACATTCTTGCCCAGTCGGGTCTTTTCAATATCAATATATAGCCTTTGAAAGGGTTTGTTTATGGCAGGGTCTTTTTTCAGTGCGTCTTCAACCTGTTCGGGCTTTACGGCATATCCCCATGGAACCTCGATCTCTGTGACTTCAAGACCGTAGCTCTTACAGATCCTGGTCCAGCGTTCGCCGAACTTACCTCCCTTAACGACGATTGCCTTCTCTCTCGCAGAAAGTAAATTTACAACCGCGGCTTCCATTGCCCCGGTTCCCGAGGCGGCAAAGACATAGACATTATTTTTGGTTTGAAATATTTCCTTTAAATCGCTGTTTGCCTGGCTTAGAATCCGGCGGTATTCGGAAGTGCGGTGATGAATAATCTTGCTACCCA
>DAOWDR010000607.1 GCA_030638935.1 Desulfobacteraceae bacterium
AAAATTGAAACAATTGAATCATCCTGTCCCGGCACGGGTTTGCATATAGGTTTCCTGGATGATGAAGGCGTCGGCACTGGCCCTGTGCCGGGTCAGCCTTAGCTTTTTGATAATTCTTTCCTTTGTTTCATGCCAGATGTTCATCTGGTGTTCTGACAAGATTCTTTCCAGGGGGCTGACGGAAAAAAGGCATCGAATTCCGGTACTGGCAAAAAGCCGAGTGATCCAGGGTTTGTCTACCCCCCAGCCATCGCTGAATACTGTTGCCTGTTCAAGGATGGCATTTAATTCCATTGCCACCTCTATTGCCGGTTTGCCATGACGCATGAGCACCTCCCGGGTAACCTGGTGGGTTTTTTCTGCCTTTTTGTCCCAATGGGTCCAATTGGAAACCGGGGTGATCAGACTGCAATACCGTTTTTCCTTTTCCAGGGCCAGGCCGATCTCAATGGGATAACTTGAGGAACCAAACCCAGAGGCTTCAACATCTATGATAAATGGCCGGAAATATTTTTCCACTTAGGTATACCTTTTTAAACTTGTTACAGAAAAATCACCTGTACGATTCTCTTGACCCTAGGGAAACAGGCAGGTAAAGTCAAGATCAGATATTCACTTCCCCGTTGAAAAAAATGACTCGGCCGTGAAATCGGAAACAAATCAAAGGAAAAAAGATCCATGGAAGCAAAGGTAAAAAGGCTTGAAAAGGAGCTTAAAGCAGTAAAAGACAAGGAGCACCAATATAGGCACCTGTTCGAAAATTCTCCCATCATGATCTATGTTACAGATAGGCTGGGATATTTTATCAATGTGAACCAGGCCGGTGTGAAGATGATGGGATATGATTCCGTACAAGAACTTATGGGGAAAAAATTCCAGGACATTTTCTTCACGGATTGTGATGATTTTAAAATTTATGAGCAGATTATGGAAAAAAAGAGAGTGGTTTCAGGGTTTGAAACCCGGATGAAACAAAAAAACAACCATATTCTATCTGTGAATCTTACCGGTGCATTAAGAACAACCGTTACCAGCAAATTGAAAGGCTATGAAGGGTTTGTCACAAACATTACCGACCGGATTGAAGCTGAAAGGCAATTAAAAGAATCAGAAGGAAAATATCGTTCCATCCTGGATAACTCCCTGGCTGCCATATACATGTTTCAAGATGGGGGGTATTTCAGTTTTGTTAATAAAAGGCTTATTAAGCTCTTGGGCTATGAAAATGAGAATGAAATTTTAGGAAGACGATTTTGGGAATTTGTTTCACCGGAAGATCTGAAAATTGTTAAGAACCGCGGGCTGCAAAGGGAAAAAGCAGAAATACAACCCCGGCAGTATCCCTTTAGAATGATAAGAAAGGATGGAACCGTCATTTGGGTGGATATGAGAAGCTCCCATGCATCCTATATGGGCAATCCTGCTACAGTGGGAAATTTTATTGATATTTCAAAGGAAAAGAAGGCCCAGGAAGAGATCCAGATGCTGTCAAGAAAATTAATCGAAGGGATTGAGGAAGAAAGAAGGTCCCTTGCCTCGGACCTCCATGACGAGTTTGGACAAGCTTTGACATTATTGCAATTTGACATGGAATCACTTCAGAAAGTCATACCAGCCAATTTAGAGACCCCCAATAGGGTGTGCAATAAGATTATGGAACAAATCCAGAGACTGGCTGAAAAAATTAGAAATACCACATCAAGACTTAGGCCTGATCTCCTTGATCATCTGGGGCTGGTACCAACCTTGGAATGGTATATTGAAGATTTTAACAACCGGGTTAAAAATATTAAAATTGATTTCCAGGCCAATGGATTTAAACGCAGACTGTCCCCTGACTTGGAAATAGTAATTTACAGAATTTTTCAGGAAAGCCTGAATAATATTACAAAGCACTCCCGGGCAGACAGCGTGGATATCAAATTGACCTGCAGCCATCCTGAAGTTATTTTTATGATCCAGGACAACGGGATTGGGTTTAAACAGGAAGACAATGGTATGCCTCTGGAAGGAATATCCCAGGGGATTGGATTGCTCTCCATGAAAGAAAGGGTTGCTTCTTTGAAAGGAACCATTAAAATAAAATCAGGTTTGAATGTGGGGACGACCATAGGGGTTGAGCTTCCCATGAACTAAAGGAGTTGTAAATGGACCAAATTAAAGTTCTGATTGCAGATGACCACGCCATTGTCCGGGACGGTATTCAGCAGTTGTTAAAAAAGGAAGTTGATATCAAGGTTGTCGGCGAGGCAATAGACGGAATCCAGGCCCTTGAAAAAGTAAAGGATCTTCACCCGGATGTTATCCTTTTAGATATTGCCATGCCAAATTTAAATGGACTGGAGGCCATCGGGCTTATTAAAGAGTCGGCTCCGGAAACCCAAATTGTCATTTTATCCATGCACGCCAATGAAAGCTATGTTCACCAGGTTTTAAAATCCGGTGCTTTGGGGTATATCCTGAAAGCATCCCCCAGCACGGATATTGTGAAGGGCATTCGGGTTGTATACAAAAATGAATATTTTTTAAGCTCAAAAATCAAAGCAAATGTAATTGATTCATATTTAAGGACAAAAACAAGTGAACCTGCGGTCAGGGGGTATGATCTTCTTTCTGAAAGGGAGCAGCAGGTTTTCCGGCTTGTGGTCCAGGGAAGCTCAACAAAGAATATTGCCGACCTTTTGTGTGTCAGTCCCAAGACAATAGAAAAACATAGAAGCAGTATCGCAAGCAAACTTAAGATTCATGGCAGACTGGAGATGCTTAAATATGCCATTAAGATTGGGATTGTAAATCCTGAACTCTGGGATAGTTAAATCCTAAGAAAACCATAGATATCTTAAATAATTACATCCTGCCAATAAAGAATTCATCCCATCCAATTTAAAATTCCATTATTATCTCTTTTTTTGTTAATTAAGGGGTAATACCCTCCATAATGGGGGAACCTCCCCATTGATCATTGAAGATCCATATCATAGAATGTTATCGTTAAAAAAGAAAAAACTAAGTAAAAACAAAGGCAATTATCAAAGGAGAACAAAATGGGAAAACCCGATGAAAATGGAGGATCGGCTCCGATCGAAAAAGGAACTTTCTGGCCGGGAATTATCAGCGTGCTGGCGGTTGTTTTATTTATGATCCTGTTTGAAGATCAGTCAAAAAAAGTCATAAGCGCAATTTTTAATTTTTGTACGAATCAGCTGGGATTTATTTACATCTGGTTTGGGGCGATTGCCCTTGGCATTGTTGCCTGGCTCGGTCTTGGAAAATACAGCAAGGTCAGGCTCGGCGGACCCGATGCCAAACCTGAATTCAGCCGATGGAGCTGGATTGCCATGTTCTTTTGTTCCGGTATCGGAACCTCTTTAATTTTTTGGTCCTCCATTGAATGGACATATTATTATAAGTCCCCTCCTTTTGGTATTGAAGCCCAGACCCAGGCAGCAGCAGAGTGGGCTGGAATGTATGGTCTTTTCCATTGGGGCCCCATTGGTTGGGTTCTATATGTTTTGTGCGCATTTCCCATTGGGTATGCCTATTACAATAGAAAAATGCCGGGTTTAAGGCTGAGTACAGCCTGTTCCGGTGTTATTGGTATAAAAAGAGCAGCCGGTCCCCTGGGTAAAATCATTGATATATTGATGATCTTCGGGCTTGTGGGCGGCACAGGTACCAGTCTGGCCTCGGGGACCCCCATGCTGGCAGCGGCCTTGAGCCGGATGCTGGGAATTGCCCATACCCCCTCGGTTGATATGGCGGTTGTAATTATCTGGACAGCTATTTTCACCGTTTCCGTTACCCTGGGATTGAAAAAAGGAATCAAGGTTTTAAGTGATATTAATGTGGTGGCAGTATTGATCCTCTGCTCCCTTATTTTTGTTATAGGACCCACATTTTTCATGATCAACATGTTTACAGACAGTATGGGACTCATGGTCAGGGAGTTTGCCAGGATGTCCTTTTACACTGATCCCATAGGCAAAAGCATGTTTCCCCAATGGTGGACCATCTTCTACTGGGCTTGGTGGGTTGCCTATGGTCCCTATATGGGGATTTTCATTGCAAGAATATCCAAAGGCAGAACATTCAGGGATCTTGCAGGAACTGTTGTTCTGGCAGGAAGCGGTGGCTGCGCCTTGTTCTTCATGATTTTTGGCAACAATGCCATGCATGCGGAACTAAATAATATTTATCCTGTGCTGGATACCATGAAAGCAGACGGTGCGCCTGCTGCAATCATCGGTGTACTCATGAACATGCCCTTGAGTGCGCTTATTCTTCCTCTTTTTGTCTTTGTCGGATTCGTATATTCCGGCACAACGGTTGACTCTTCAGCCTATGCCCTTGCAACGGTTGCCTCCAAAGACCTGAAAGAAGGTCAGGAACCAGCCCTGTTTAACAGGGCATTCTGGGCCATTGCCCTGGGTGCCATTGCCCTTGTTTTAATGAAAATAGGCGGTCTTGCGCCCTTGAAAACCTCAAGCCTTGTGGTGGGTGTTCCCATAGTGTTCTTAATGGGGATGTCTGTTGTGTCACTGTTAAGATGGCTTAAAGAGGATTTTCCTGAAAAAAGCTAAAAGTAAAATGCATTGTTCCCTGGAAAAGGGCATCACCTTTTTCCAGGGAATTACACAATAAAATTAATACATATCGTAAAACAATAAAAATTTAAGGATTAATAGAGGAGATTTTCGTGAAAGACGTTGTAATCGTAGCGGCTTGCAGGACAGCCATTGGTGGTTTCGGCGGCAGCTTGAAAAACAGCAGTGCTGCAGAGCTTGCCGGTATAACAATGAAGGAAGCCGTCAAAAGGTCCAATATTGATCCCGGGATCATAGATGATATCCGTTACGGAAACTGTATGGAACCTGCTAATTCCTGTAATGTGGGCCGTGTCGGGGCATTGATGGCAGGACTTCCCGATACTATCCCGGCTGTTACCGTCAATCGAGTCTGCATATCCGGTATGGAAGCGGTTATTTCAGGCATGGCAATGATCCAGGCCGGCATGTCAGAGGTGGTTCTGGCCGGCGGGGTGGAGCATATGTCAGGGGTTCCCTATATCGTGGATAAGGCCAGGTGGGGGTGCAGGCTCCAGGACCAGGTATTTGGGGATGCCATGATCCAGGCTCTCCATTGCGGTTCCCTTTTGCTTCCCCATCCCGAGGACGGGCCCGTGGATGCCAGTCAGGCCCCTTTGAGCCATTTTGTCGGGAAACCATATATCATGGGACATACGGCTGAATTTATCGCCCAATACAAGGATATCACAAGGGAGCAAATGGATGAGGTGGCTTTGCGAAGCAATAATAATGCAGAACGAGCAACCAGGGACGGATTATTTCAGGAAGAGATCGTTCCTGTCATGGTTCCCCAGCGAAAAAAAGATCCCATTGCCTTTGACAGGGACGAGCATTTCAGACCAGGGCTTACCCTGGAGCAGTTGGAAAAACTGCCCCCGGCTTTTGTACCGAAAATCGGCAAGGTGACAGCAGGTAATGCCTCGGGCCTTAATGACGGTTCTGCCGCATTGATGATCATGTCCGAAGACAAGGCCAAAGAGCTTGGACTTGTTCCCCTGGCCCGGATCAAGGCTGTTGGAAAAGGCGGATGCCACCCTTCTGTTATGGGACTTTCTCCTGTTCCTGCGGTCAACCAGCTGATGAAAACCAGCGGTTTAAAAATTAGTGATTTTGATCTGGTGGAGGTCAATGAAGCCTTTGCCGCCCAATACATAGCCTGTGAACGGGAACTGGGTCTGGCCAGGGAGAAAATCAATGTGAACGGGTCGGGAATCGGTTTGGGGCATCCCGTAGGTGCAACAGGTGCAAGGCTCATCGTTACTCTTATTCATGCCCTGAAGCATCAGAATAAAAATCTTGGCCTGGCAACCCTCTGTGGTGGCGGTGGTGTGGCAATGGCCTGTGCCGTTGAAATGCTGTAAAAAAGAAGGGATAATACCAAATGGATTTTACAGGAAAAAAAGCCCTTGTAACCGGGTCGGGGGGCGGTATCGGCAAATCAATCGCCCTGGTTCTGGCCCGGATGGGGGCTGATATTGTTGTCAACGATGTGTCCATTGAAAATGCTGAACAAACAGCCGGAGAAATTCGTTCAATAGGCCGCAAAGCAATTGTGTCCAAAGCAAATGTAGTCAATGACACTGAAGTTAAAAAGATGTTTGAAACCATTGCCATGGATTTTGAAAGGCTGGATATTCTGGTGAACAATGCCGGAATCACAAGGGACTCTCTTTTAATGGAAATGGAAGAAACCCATTGGGACCAGGTGATGGACGTGAATCTGAAGGGAGTATTTCTTTGCTGTAAATATGCTGCAAAACTGATGTCCGGACAGGAATACGGAAAAATAATCAATATTTCTTCCGCATCTGCTCAAATGGGTAATATCGGCCAGGTAAACTATGCTGCCAGCAAGGGCGGGGTAATTTCAATTACCAAAACCCTGGCCAAGGAGCTGGCCAGATTTAAGATCAATGTAAATGGGGTTGCCCCGGGATTTATCAAAACACCAATGACCCAAAGCGTGCCTGAAAAAGTGGAAAAATATCTGATCGGGCAAATACCCTTGAGGCGTGCAGGAGAGCCGGAAGAAATCGCCAATGCCGTGGCATTCCTTGCATCGGACATCTCTTCATATATCA
>DAOWDR010000695.1 GCA_030638935.1 Desulfobacteraceae bacterium
CATACATATTTAAATCTTCGATTAGCTGTAAAAAAGAATGGTAGACCGGAGATTCCACCAGAATCGTGGCTCCGGGGCTGGCTACAGAGCGAAGACACAGGCTGACAGCTTCAAGGCATCCGTTGGTGGTAACAATATCATCGGGTGTTACCATGCAGGCATGTCCTAATATCCGTTTGGCCAGGGCTTCCCGAAATCCCAGAAAACCAGCGCATAGATCGTAGTTGCCCATGCACCCCTCAAGTTCTTGTGCTGGAATGGATTTCATAATCCTGGACAATTGCTTGATGGGCATAAGCTCCTTTGAGGGGATGGCTGCACCCAGTTGGAGGATTTTATCGGACTGGAGGTCGGAAAGAATTGTCTGGGCCAGTTCATTGATTTTCACCCGGCTGGGTTTAGCATCTTCTTTTCCCCTTGGAGGCTTACAAAGGGGGTTTGTTTCCAGGGCTTTGACATAAAATCCTGATTTTTCTCTGGCCTCAACCCTGCCGCGTTTTTCAAGTTCTATATAGGCCTGGTGAATGGTGGATACACTCAATCCTAAACGGTTGTGAAGTTTTCTCAAAGAGGGTAATTTTTCACCGGGCGCAAACACCCCTTCCATGATATTTTCTTGAATTTCATCGGCTAGTGCCACATACCGGAAATTAACAGCTGGTTTCATATTACCGGGTTTCATATTATCTGGTTTCATGATATTGAGAATCTGTTATGGTTGATTTTTTGATCTTCTGTAACTGTTTTTCTTTTCTGTTTAATATTATATACCCGGCTGAAAATCAACGCCTGCAGTAAATAAAATAGTGCAGTAAATAAAATAAAGTTGTACTGGAAAAAAAATGAAGAATGTGAGTCTCTATATAATTACTGTCCTGGTCTGGGGATCCACCTGGATTGCCATCAAATACCAATTGGGATCTGTGGACCCAATTGTATCTGTTATTTATCGGTTCGGTCTTGCTGCGGGCCTGTTGATTCTCTTTTGCAAAATCAGGGGACTGAGCCTGAAATTTTCTGTGAAAGAGCATTTTTTTATGGCATTTTTGGGGGTGTTTTTGTTTTCCCTTAACTATTGGCTGGTATACCTTGCAGAGGTTTATCTGACCTCGGGCCTTGTTGCCGTGATGTTTTCTTCCATTGTGTTTTTCAACATTGCCAATGGGGCCATCTTCCTGGGAGCGCCCCTGGAAAGAAAAATGATTATAGGTGCCTTGGTAGGCATTTTAGGGATAATTTTTATTTTTATGCCGGAAATTCAATCTTTTCACCTGGCTGACAAAGGAGTGGTGGGGCTGGTTTTAGGGTTTTCAAGCGTGCTGTTGGCCTCCTTTGGAAATATTATGTCGGCGCGAAATACAAAAAACAATATTCCCGTGATCCAGGCCAATGCAATCGGCATGGGATACGGCACCCTTGTCCTGGTCGTAATCGCACTTTTTCTGGGCAAAGAGTTTAGTTTTTCATTTTCAATTCCCTATATAGGGTCCCTTGTTTTCCTATCAGTGTTCGGGTCCATCATTGCCTTTGGAAGCTATTTGACACTTGTTGGATCCATTGGGGCTGACAAGGCCTCCTATGCCATCATGGTGGTACCTATTGTTGCCCTGATCATTTCTTCTTTTGCCGAAGGGTATGTTTGGAATTTTTACGGGATTGTCGGTCTTGTCCTGGTTTTAGGGGGTAATTTTCTGGCATTGCGGAAAAAGCCGGGGTTACCAGCCTGACAACCTATCAATTTTTACCGGTTGCATATTGAAATGGATTCATGTTAATTAAATTCGGTATGAAACAATATGTAATAGATGGGTTAAGTCTTCAAGATCATAATAAGCTAAAAGAGTATCTTGGAAAACACCTGGAAACAGCAGCCCTGGACGGAATTTACTGGCTTGAACTGGACCGGGACATACTCACCCCTGTACAGTCAGCCCACAAATCCTGCGGGCCCCACGTGTTTGCCCTGATGCTGGAAGAAAACTATCTGTCCTGTGAACTCCTTGTGAGGATTAAAACAAATATCAAGTGCGATTGCATGGGTTATTCCACAAAGGAACAGCGTGACTGGTTGATAGATCAGACCGATGCTATTCTGGAAAAACTCTCAATCTGCATTTAAACAAATATTAGGTTGGACCAATGCTTAAAATAATACCCCTTGGGGGTCTCGGTGAAATTGGCCTGAACATGATGGTGGTGGAGTATGGGGATGTCATGTTTATAATTGATGCAGGCCTCATGTTTCCGGAAGACTATATGCTGGGGGTGGATATTGTCATCCCGGCCATGGACTATATTCGGGAGAATCGTGACAAGATCCATGGTATTATTATCACCCATGCCCATGAAGACCATATTGGGGCCTTGCCTTACCTGCTAAAAGAGATTCGACTTCCCGTTTGGGGAACCGCCTTTACACTTGGGATCGTTCGCAATAAGCTGGTGGAATTTGATCTGAACAGGCATATTGATTTGAATCTGGTCAATCCGGGAGAAACCCTTTCCATTGATCCCTTTGAAATCGAATTCATCCGGGTGTGCCACTCAACCATAGACGGAGTTGGCCTTGCAATTAGTACTCCTGAAGGGGTGGTTATACACACAGGAGATTTTCGAATCTCCCACAATGCCGACAAGATGAAAAATACGGATATATCAAGTTTTGCCCGATTCGGAGAAAAAGGGGTATTGGCATTGATGTCCGATTCCACCAATGCCGAGGTGGAAGGGTATACCATGTCCGAGCAGGAAGTTGCCAAGAATCTGGGTAAAATTATCACTGCGGCTCCGGGCAGGGTGATTGTGGCCATGTTTGCTTCAAATGTATCCCGGATTCAGCAGGTGATTGATATTGCCATCTCCAATAACCGCAAGATTATTTTCAACGGCCGGAGTATGGAACAAATCGTTTTCGTTGCCACTAAACTCGGGTATATTAAATGTCCCCCCAATATGATTCGGGATATAAAACAGATCAATTCCTGTGCAGACGACAAAGTGATTATCATCACAACGGGAAGCCAGGGAGAACCCATGTCTGCATTGGTTAGGATGGCCTCGGGAATTCATAGGCATATCAATATCAAAAAAAAGGATACGGTTATCCTTTCTTCCAAACAGATCCCTGGCAATGAAAAAGCTGTTGCAAATATTATTAACAAACTTTACCGGCGAGGCGCCGAGGTGGTTTATTCAAAAGTTGCCCAGGTCCACGCTTCGGGCCATGCCCACCAGGAAGAGCTTAAGCTCATGCTGAACCTGACCAAACCCAAGTATTTTATTCCCATCCATGGAGAATACCGGCATCTGGTTATCCATGCCCGGTTGGCTGAGAAAATGGGGCTTCCCCGGGAAAATGTATTTGTTGCCGAAGATGGTAGTGTCATTGCCTTTGATAAAGAGGGCTGCCGCTTTAAGGGAAAAGTTCATACCGGCAGGATTCTTGTGGATGGTAAAGGAATAGGGGATGTAGGCAGGAGTGTGCTCAAGGAGCGCCGGGAGCTTTCCGAGGGGGGGCTTGTGGTCGTGACCATGATCATTGACGAGGAAACAGGGGTGGTTCTTTATGGTCCTGAATTGATTTCCAAGGGATTTGTTTTTGATTCTGCCATGGGACATCTGGTGGATGATGCCCAGTGCGTGATTCTTGAGATTGTTGAAGAAATTGAAGTAGGACTTGAATCCAGGGTTGACCTGATTCGGAAAAAACTTTCCCGGGCACTGAAACAATATTTTGCCTTTGCCATTAACCGTAGACCCTTGATTGTTCCCATCATTATTGAAGTATGAGAAAAGAACTATATGGTATCCTGCTGTTATTTTCCATCATTCTAACGGCTGTCAGCCTTTTTTCCTATGATGCAGCCGATCCATGTGTCGGGCATGATTTTTTTACAATTCCTGCCAATGTTCATAATTTGTTTGGCCTTGTTGGTGCCCATGTGGCAGGTTTTTTTGTGTATTTGTTTGGAATCGGTGCATTGTGGTTACCCCTTTTCCTTTCTTTGCTCAGCATCTGGTATCTCAAAGAACGATCCAAAAAAATTATCTGGCTGACCCTGGCAGGGGGTCTGGTTCTCATGATAAGCACCGGCGGCATTTTGTTTTTATTCAAGGATGACTATGGGTTTTCCCAAACCACGATTTCAGCCGGTGGGGTGATAGGCCGGGTACTGACCTCATTTTTATTAAAGTATACCAATATTACCGGATGTATTACCATACTGGTTTTTTTTATCATCATCGGATTTACCCTTACCACTGGAATTTCCCTGGTTGCCCTGGCTAAATTTATCCAGCAAAAAACCGTTTCTTTGATGGCAATAGTGCAGGATGATTTTAGGGAATTCATTGATTATATAAAA
>DAOWDR010000343.1 GCA_030638935.1 Desulfobacteraceae bacterium
AATGGTTTTGGAGTTCTTTTTCCTGGCTTTTGACCATTGCTGCATCAACTTTTTTGTCTTTAAAATTTCCACTATTTTTCAAGTTCCTCTTTCACGGCAATCCCCATGTCCAATATGGTATAGGGCTTTTTAACAAAGGTCCCCGCCCCTAAATCCTGGGCCATTAATACCTCTTCTGATTCTGAATGTCCACTGGCAATAATGGCTTTTTGATCCGGGTTTATTTTTTTAATCCGTTGATAGGTCTCAAGCCCGCTGATGGATGGTTCCATAATCATGTCAAGGATGACCAGATCCACCTGGTTTTCTTTGACAAATGCCACAGCCTCCATGCCGTCGGCCACGGCAAAAACCTTATACCCCAGATTTTTCAAAATAGTACCTGCAATTTTCCTCTGGTTGGCCAAATCATCCACAATGAGGATACACTGCCCCTGACCTTTGATCTCTGCCAGGGAATTGGTTTTCTCCTTTTGGGGAAGCTCCTTGCGAATGGCAGGAAAAAACAATTCAAACCGGGTGCCTTTTTCACTGGAAATAACACGGACATCACCCCTGTGATCCTGCACTGTGTTCCAGACAACGGTGAGTCCCAGGCCGGTTCCGCTTCTACCCATTTCCTTCTGGGTAAAAAAAGGATCAAATATCTTTTTGTGGTATTCCCCGGGTATCCCAAATCCGTTATCTGCCACACAGAGCATCACATATTCTCCAGGAGACAGCCCCCCCTTTGCCGGGGATTCGCCTACATAGTAATTGGCAGTTGAAATGGTCACATGGCCGGTCTCTTTTATGGCGGTTTCTTCAACCCCATTGAGCACCAGATTCATAATGGCTTTTTCGATATGAATATAGGAGCCATTGATATTAAGCAATTCAGGCTCAGTGACCACCTCTATTTGAACCTGCTTATAAGTTGATTTTATCTTGTCAAAATCCGCTGCCCCCACATACCGCTCAATAACCTTATTAATATTGAGAACTTCCATTTCCATATTGGTCCCCCTGGAAATAGTCAAAAGGTCACTGACCACTGAGGAGGCTTTCCTACCGGAATCCTTAATCATGGTCAAACCCTGGCGGATTTGCGGGTTAAGGTTTTTATCCATCAAAAGAACCTCGGGATAGGTGGCAATCCCGGATAAAATATTGTTCAGGTCATGGGCCACACTACCGGCCAGAATACCCAGGTTCTTCAATTTCTCCGACTGGATCAATTTTTTCTTAAGCTGTGCCTGCTCTTTTTCCTGGTGCTTTTGCCGGGTTATATCCCGGATAACTCCCTGGTATATATTTTTGCTGCCCAGGTAACCCTTGATCCTGGTCCCGGTGATTTCAACGGTCAGCACCTCTCCATTCAAATGCTCAATCTCCGCCTCCAATGAAAAGGGTATCTCCTTTTTAATCAGATCTTCAAACACCTGGATCTTTTCCCGGGGCAAAATTTTTGTAAATGGTTTTCCAATCAGCTCCTGGGGGGGTAACCCGGCAATGGGAAAAATTGCATCATTTATAAAGGTAATATTCAATTTTATATCCAGGGACCACAACACGTCAGGCGTATGTTTAACCAGCAGCCGGAACTTTCTTCCGGACACCTCAAGGGCATTTATTAATATGGCCTGGGAAAGGGTAATGGCAGCAGCTAAAAAGAAAAAAGTTCCAACAAAGACCGTGTAGGCCATTGGGGAGGATATCCCCTCAATGAAACCTAACACCAGGGTCCATTGAAAATTAAGTACCCCTGCCAGAATCAGGGTTGCCATGGCAGTCAAAAGAGTTATCAGCCCGCCTCCCACCCCAAAAAACACAGCTCCAAATGATGAAAAACAAAAAAAATAAATACGGCTGCTGCCCAAAAAACCGTCGGCGCCAAGTGAAAACAGGCCCATGGCATAGAACCATAAAAGGCCTGCCCATACTCTTTTATCAAAGGGAATTGTTTTTAAAAACAACACCCCAAGGAGCCAGCTGTACATAATTGAATAAAAAAAGATTCTGATCCATTCGCCATTGAGCAGTGCATATCGACAACTGAGCAAAAAGGGCAGAAGTCCAACCACCAGCAACAGGGAAAAAAGCCAGTTGAAAATCTTTTTCTGCCAGTAAAGAAGCAGGGTTTCATTATCATTATAATAGGATTCTGTACTCGCCTGATCGGGTATCATAGTTGACTTCCCATTTATTAAAAGATAAGTGAAGATTGTACAATATTGAACTAAAAATGCAATTAATTTAAAGGATTTACCATGAAACCCTATATACCCACCCGTGAAGATGCCATGGAATTGCTAAAAAAATATAATCAAAAGCCGGGATTAATCCGTCATGCCCTGGCCGTTGAATCCGTGATGGGACATTTTGCATCAATATTTGGGGAAGATGCGGAAAAATGGAAAGTCATCGGACTGGTCCATGACCTGGATTATGAGATGTATCCTGACCAGCACTGCGTCAAATGTATTGAATTGTTTGAAGCCCGTAACTGGCCCCAAGAATATATCCGGGCGGTAATCAGTCACGGGTGGGGTATCTGCACCGATGTAAAGCCTGAGACCCCCCTGGAAAAAACATTGTATGCCATTGACGAACTCACAGGCCTTATTGCCAGTTCAGCACTTGTAAGGCCTTCCAAGAGTATTCTGGATATCAAGGTCAAATCCGTTAAAAAGAAATTCAAGGATAAAAGTTTTGCAGCCGGTGTGGACAGGGAGGTCATTAAACAGGGGGCACAATTTCTGGATATGGAAGTTCCCGAACTGATCACCCAGGTAATCCTAGGCATGCAGCCGGTTGCAGAAAAAATCGGTTTAAAAGGCAACCTATAGAAAATTTGATGAATGGCAGGCATTGCCGGATGCCTGTCAAGTCATTGACGATTCATCTGACAAACCCCTGCATTTTTTTCCGGGTCAGCCAGTAGATCAAAGCCGGTTAATTTTTATAAGCACTTGGAATAAAACACGATACACCCTTATTCTTTATTTTGGCACAGCTATTGCTTTAATACTAATTAAAGCAGACGACTTTTATTTAAGGAATAAGAATGAAGCAGACTTTACAAAGAATAACCGACAACCTTTCCAGTTTTTTTTCAGTGGTTTTCAGCTCCGCCGCAAACCAGGCCTCGGCACATAATAAACTGACCCGCCATATTGTCGCCCTTAATAAAAAAACCTCTTCAAAGGAAATCATTAATGAAGTGGCTGTCTGCCTCAAGGATATCCTTGGTTACCGCCTTTTTGCCTTTGTTGTGAAAAAAGAGTCTGGTGTGGATGTATGGCTTGATCCTAGAATGTATAAAAACTCTCTTGAAGATATTATTCTGGAAGATTTCAAGATCAGGCAGGAAGACCTCAATTACCTGAACCAGAACTTTGAACCGGGTGAGTTTGAGGAAGAATTCAGCCTGAAAAACCTGGTTTATTATGAACTAGGTGAAGAAAACTGTTATTCCCGGTTGTATATGCTGCCCCAAAAAAGCATCACTGTCTTCCACGATGAAGTGGTCAGCCTGATTCTCCAGGGATGTGCCACGGCCCTGTCAAAACAAATACAAATGGAGAACCTAAAGGACGCTGCTGTTGTTGATCCCTTAACCGGATGTTATAACCGCCGGGAGTTTGAAAACCAGATCAACAGGCATAGCGCTACTGCCAGCCGCCATGGTCAACCTTTATCCCTTTTCATGTTTGACCTGGATTATTTTAAAAAAATAAACGACACCCACGGTCACCTTGGCGGAGACCTCGTGCTCAAGGAGATATCTCTTCTGGTCAGGGACAATATGAGAACAGGAGACGTGCTGGCCAGGTATGGCGGAGAAGAGTTCATCGCCATCCTTCCGGAAACAGACAAAACCAAGGCCATGGAATTGGCAGACCGCCTCAGGGCAAAAATTGCAGCCATGAGGATTCCCCATAACGGAACCACCATCCGTGTAACAGCCAGCTTCGGAGTATCTGAATATACGCCCAATACAGATATGAACAAGATCATCCAGGATGCAGATACCATGCTTTATAAGGCAAAAGTCAACGGCCGCAACAGGGTCATGCCCGGTCTGATCAAGATCTGTTCCCCCAAGGAAGCAGATAAAAAGACAAGTATGAACCTCTGTAACAGTTTAAGCACCATATAGGCCTCAACTCTTCATAAATTCAGGTTGATCTATCAATTAATCCATCATGGTCTTTTGGGTTGAATTCTTTTGGATAACGGCACAAAGGGCAGCCATAGGTCATCACGCCTATCAAATGAGTTGTATTTTTCTTTTTTATTTATTTTTTCTCTTATTTTATCGGCAGTTTCCGATAAAATGCTTCTGTAATTTTCATTGGTTACCGGTATGCGGATTCCATATGGCCCGGAAAGTAGCTCCGGGCCAGTAGATTCTTAATTCACTTTTTCAGTTGCCCACAGGAACCAGGCCCGGCAATTTCCAGCCTTTTTTATTTCCGGCCTTTTTTAGCCAGTTTTTTAACATAGGCCTCAAGTTGAAGCCCGTAAAAGGCGCTTTTAATAAGACCGGATATCCTGCCCGGTGAATACAGGGCAGAGGTCAGGTCTGAAAAAATCTTATATTTTTTGGCAGTATAGGGAAACCAGTTGGCCTCCATCTTTTTACTGTTCTGGTCAATGAGCACGGCCTTGATATTGGCAAAGGCATAAAAGCCGAATTCACCTTTATACCGGCCGAATCCGCTTTTCTGCACCCCGCCGAAGGGCAGGGCATGGTTGCCTTCGGTGAGCATGACGTTGTTGATGGAAACATTACCGGTATAGATCATGCGGGCCACCCGATCTGCCCGTTTAATATCCTGGGACCAGACACTGGCTGATAGCCCGTAGTCCGGATCATTTGCCATCTCTATGGCCTCGGCTTCACTGGAAAAGGGATAAATGGGAATCAGGGGACCAAAGTTTTCCTCCTGGTCAATGGCCATATCCCTTGTCACCCCTTCAACAATCATGGGGGGTACAAATTCAGACAGGCCGTCCCAGTCTCCCCCGGTGAGAAAGGTGGCGCCTTTTTCCTTGGCATCAGCCACCTGGGCGGCAATGGTTTCCACCTGGCCCCTGGTGGTCATGGGGCCGATATCGGCATTGCCGTCATCATCTGTTGCCTGGACCAGCTTTTTGGTTTCTTTTACAAGGGTTTCCCTGAATTTTTCATATATACTCTCCTGGACAAACAATCGTTCCACAGAGGTGCAGGACTGACCTGTGGTGGTAAAACCTCCCCAGATGGCACCGGCTACAGCACGCTCTATATTGACATCCTCAAAGACAACCATGGGGTCTTTTCCACCTAATTCCAGCTCAACTGGAATCAGGTATTGGGCTGCCCGCTCCATGATGGTTTTTCCCACGGGCTGGCTGCCGATTAAAAAGATTTTGTCAGGCTGACCGTCCACCAGGGCATTTCCGATCTTACGCCCTGCACCATAGACGATCTGTACCCATCCGGGAAGAAACCCGGCCTGGTTGAGCAGATCTTCCACAAGCCCTTTTAAGGGGGTATCAGAAGAGGGCTTGAAAACCACGGCATTTCCCACGATAAAGGCCTGGCAAATGGGAACGATGGCCTGGTAAAAAGGATAGTTCCAGGGAGAGATCAGCAAGGCCGTCCCCAGGGGTTCAAAATAAACCTTTGATTTTTTCCCCATCAGAGCTAAAGGAGTCGGCACCTTTCGGTCGGACAAAACTTTGACGGCATTTTTTTCCAGATAATCCAAAAAATCCAACACCCCGAAAATTTCTGCTGTAATGGCATCAAACCTAGATTTTTTCGTATCTGCCTGGAG
>DAOWDR010000306.1 GCA_030638935.1 Desulfobacteraceae bacterium
CCAATGCCGGTGTCAGAGACACTACAAGCTAAAAAATTCCCCCTTTTTTCAAGATTGATACTGATGGTGCCGCCGGTGGGTGAAAATTTAATACTATTGCTAATCAGGTTGACAAGGACCTCTTTTATTTTTCCTTCATCGGCATGAATCATGGGAAGGCTGGGTGAAAAATCAGTGAGAATATGGATATTTTTCCGTCTGGATCTGTAAATATGCGCCACTGAGTTGATCAGTTCCTCCAAGGAAAAAGCCGTGATATCAAGGTCGAATTTTCCGGATTCGATCCTGGAAAGATCAAGGAGATTGGAGACAATATCGGCGAGCCTGTCTGTTTCGCCATCTATCACGGATAAAAATTGTTCTCTGGTTTTATAATCATCCGGCTTGACCTGGGTAATTAATGCTTCGGTATAAGATTTAATGACACTTAAGGGGGTTCGCAGTTCATGGGAAACCGTGGATACAAATTCAGATTTCATTTCATCCAGTCTGGTAAGCCGTTCAATCTCTTTTGAAGCAGACATATCCCTGAAAATAAAGATAACGCCAATGGTCCTTTTTTTTCTGTCCGTTAAAAGAGACGGGGTAACCCCCACTATGATATTGATCTCTTTGTACGGCGAATGGGGGATCATGGATTCTGCAGCAAAGCCTTTTTTCAAAATGGTTTCAAAGAGTTTGTCCAGCTCTTTTTTCAATTTACCTGTTAAAAATTTACCATATTTGAAACCTGTAAGATTGCGTTCTTTGATCCCTAAAATAGCAGTGGCATTTCGATTGATCAGGGTGACATTGCCTTTTTTGTCCACTGCCATGAGACCATTGTTGATGCTTTCAAGCATATTTGTCATATAGGAATTTGAATTGTTGATCCGGGCGTACAGGTTTTGATTTTCAATGGCAATTGCGGTCTGGGATGCTAAAAAATTTAAAATAGCGCTGAGTTTCAGCTTGTAAAACTCAGGATCGAACTTAGTTGTAATGACCATAAATCCCAAAGACTGATTCGGGCTTTTCAAGGGAAGAATGCTGATGATTTCTTTGAGTGATTTCTCCTGGAACTCAGTCAGGATCGTCCATCTGCCCTGATTCATGACCCAGGAAACCAATTTTTCATCAAACTCGGAAGCCATCTGATTTTTATTTGTTTCTCCGGAATGATAGGCTTTTTGAAATGTTATATTATCGCTATTAAAAAGGTATATGGAGGCAGATTTATAGTTCATGACTTCCTGGATAATGTCACAGGTCACGGTACAAATATTTTTAAGATCAAACTGGGAAATGATTTTTAAAGAAAGATCCTGAAAAGTTTCAAACAGATCAATTTGATCGGTAAGATTTGAAATGGTCCGGGTCAGGAATTGATGGTCTTTTTCAAGGGGTGCTGACTTCATGATTTCTGGTTCCCCTCATAGAGAAATTCGGTGGCGGTTAAAAAATCTTTTTTGACCTGAATGCTCATTGTTTTGATTTTTTTGCTTGTCAGGTCAGTTAGCTTGAATGCCTTTGTATTTAATTCCGGCAATACATTGTCGCCACCACTACCGATACCAATTCTCCGGCATAGATAATCTGCCACGTGAACAATGGATGCGATGCGAAAGGCATTTGAATTTTCATCCGGGCAATGGTGAAATTCAACGGCCCTGACCATTGAGGATGGGAGACTCCATCTTTTGAGTACCAGGGCACCAATGCCTGAATGGTTGAAACTGAATATAGTATTTTCAGCAGTCATGAGAGGGATGTTTTTTGTTTTTGACAATTCCAATGCCTGTACAAATTCTTTATGAAAGAAACTGTCCAGAATCAATTTGCCAAAATCATGGAGCAGACCGCACATAAACATTTCGTCTGCATTTTTTAACCCCAGATGTTCTGAAATTTTGGTGCAGATAATACCGCATAATAAGGAGTGCTTCCAAAAATCGGTGCGGTCAAATAAAAGGTTTTTATCACTTTTAGGAAACTGACCCATGATGGAAGTTGATAAAACGATATTTTTAATGTTATTTAACCCCAGGACAACAATAGCATAATTGATATTATTGATTTTCCGGGGAAAACCGTAATACGCAGAATTGGCAGTTTTCAGAACCTTGGACGCCAGGACCTGGTCCTGGGAGATGGCTTCGGCGATTTCAAATGCCGTGCTTTCAGGGTCCTGGGTCAATTTGAGCACATTGTTGGCAACCATGGGCAGGGTGGGAAGGTTGCGAACATTGGAAAGCCTTTTTTTAAGCTCTTTGTTTTCCATATCCCCCTGTGACTCGGCTTTTTATTAAAATAAAGCAAAATCTAAGTGTATAGAGGTTAATACGCTTATTATAAAATAGGCTTTTTTTAAAAGCAACGGGTTTAATGGGTGGCATGATTGTGTTAACATTTTCGCAAATCGAATATTATACCTTGTTCAGTTGATTTTGCATAGATGGTAGCAGGTGGATTTCAAAACTCAACAATACTTGCATAAAAATTAATCCATTACTCGTTTGGAAGAATGCTTGTTGGAGAAAAAGAATTCTTGTCAGACCTGATCATTCATACGGATGAACGCATTCAGGATAACTGGTGGAGATCTAAGGGCCACAGTCTTCTCTCAGATGACATCACAACAGTGCTTGATGTACCTCCTGAGAAACTGGTCATCGGGACTGGGGCCAATGGCATGATGAAAGTATCTGAGAGGGTGCTGGAACTTTGTAATAGCCTTGGAATTGAAGTTGAAATATACCCTACGGCTACTGTAACCCCCGATCATCTATGAGAAGGCCTATCAGACTTTTAATGCAAGTTTTTTGCTATATTACACTTGCCGATAAAAAGGAAACAACTCCCCTCTCAGTTAAACCAGTAGTGATTTTATATCGTGTCCCTTCTATACTGGCCTCAGAAAAATCCACCTTGCCATTCCGAGGGGTATAACCTCTCCACGGAGTGGCGTGTGGCCGAAAAGCTGTTAACCGAATGAATTCATCATTTTCAAGGACAAAAAAACATTGAATAATAGATCTTCTCCCCCAGACCTTGAAAACCAATTTCCCAATATACTCCCCCGGGGCAATATCTGAAGATTTGTATTTTTGGGGATTTAAACCATCTTGCGCTGCATCTTTAAATCGATATGCTTGGGATGCACAAATGAGATCTTCTTTTTTTAGCGTAGCATATGTAAAAGCTTTCACTTTCACGCTGGGTTGCATAAACTGAAAAATTGACCGGGTTTCACAATACTCAATAAATTCTTCAGCGTCTTCCTTTGGGAAATTTCGTTGAATCGACGGTCTGCCGGATTTGGGGCAAGTTTGCTGAAAACAAAAAGATCGTTCCAAAAGACTGGTACCCGGGGTGCTTTTAACTTTTTGAATTCTCGTGATGGACACGCCCAACCGGTTTGCTATTTCAATAAATGAATATGCATCTTTATATAGGCTTTTAAACGCTCGCAAAGATGATACCGACACACTAATATTCGGCGTATTCGCTCTTGTATCAACCACAGAGAAAATATCCGGATGATTATCTATAATTTGTAAAACTTGATTAGGACCAACTCCAATCACAAGCGCAGCATCTTCCAATGAACAGGTTTCCTTCATTATATTCTTACTCCGGACACACAAGGATCTTTTGCAGGTGTGTCATTTACAATTTGAATTTGATTTGTATCTAAGACCACATATGCCGTAGCAAATTTTTCAAAAAAAATAACTCCGTCAGAACCAGCCGTTTTTAATTCAGCGATAATCTGAAATCTGTTTTTGGTGAAGAGCTGTCCTACAATCCCAGGTCCTCACAGATCAGGATCACCTTAACCCGTTTGGGCGGAAAGGCTTTTTCCGTTATGGTCCAAGTGTTGCATATTCGATGAGGGCTGGAGCAGTCCATGCATACCCCGGTTTTGACACAGGGGGTTTTCATGTCAAGGCGCATGGCATTTACAGGAGCAGCATAGTTCTTGATCCGAGTCATGGCTGTTTCAAGGTCGGGCACAAGTTTATTCTGCCCGATCAGCACAATCACCTCTTTGGGACCGAAGGTAAGAGCCCCGACACGGTTCCCGACCATGTCAAGATTGACCAGTTGACCAGCTTGGGTGACCGCATTGGTGCCGGTAAAATAAAGGTCCGCCGTCATGGCGGCCCTGACCCGTTTTGCTTTTTCTTCTTTAGAGATGCCTTCTTCTTTGGCGTTTATAATTTCAGGGCCTTTCAGGGCCGTCAAGGCTGAAGCGATCCCGGAGTCCACAAATGTCATGGAACCGCCCCAGGCAATGGTCCGGGGAGCGGAAGCAGGAACGATTTCGTTGATGACTATATTCACGGCGGCCTGGCTATTTTCGGCTATACGTACATCAAAATTATTTTTGGTGAGCCGCTCTGTCAGGGCGC
>DAOWDR010000312.1 GCA_030638935.1 Desulfobacteraceae bacterium
AACACCAGAACATGATCTTTGGGATTAGGAGTTACCTTTCCGATCACCCTGGTATTTAAACAGGCCAGAAGCTCCTTGGCCTCGTTCAGGGTGGCCGGAGAATCATGATTGCCCCCAAGGACAACGGTCATGGAGCACCCGGTCTTTTGAAGGGAAACGATAAAATCATTGTACATGGCCCTGGCGTAACTGGGCGGGGTGCCGGTGTCAAAAATATCCCCTGCCACCACCAGGGCATCTGCACTGGATTGAATAATAAGGTTGCCCAGCCAGTCTAAAAACGCTCTGTGTTCCGCCTCCCGGCTTTTTCCCATAAAATGCTGGCCCAGGTGCCAGTCCGAGGTGTGTATGATTCGCATTATTTAAGATCTTTAAGATTTGTTTCCAGTTTATATTCCCAAGAGTCAGAGTATAATTTCACCCCGAACCCCTGCTTCTGTCCCGGGGCAATGGACCGGGGATTCATGATATGATGCAAATTCAGGGTTGTCATGGGATAAATCTAGTATGGACCCATGAAGTTGTCAACCCATTTATCAACTGACTGACCGGATTACACCTCACCAAAGACCAATACTACATTTAACGGAACAATGACTTAATCCAACCTATTAATCCTTTTTTTGGGCATTTTGAACCAGGGTTGTGTGATGTGGCAGGATGCCGTTGCTGACCTAGGGAAGGTTTAGATTCTGAAGGAGCTTCTTCTTTGTTGGGCGAGACACCGGTTATGCTTTCTGATCTTTCTTCCAGGGAGGTCAGTATCTCTTTAACAACAACGTCTTGGGACTCTTTTTTTGAAAGTGGATTACCAGCTTGTTCTGAAATCCAAGTGGATTCAAGATCCATAAGTATCCCGTCTCCATTGTTCCCAATTTTTGACATTGCAGCGATTCTGTACGCAAACTGAGTGAATCCTGCTATTTCTCTATATTCTTCAGGCGCTGAATTCGGGTCCTGATAGAATTCGACAGCATTGCAAATGCTGGCAGGCAGATTCCAGGAGGCCATTAATTTTGATGCAATAAGATTGTCTGTGGTACCAAATTCATCCAATAGTACAGTATGTAACGGCTGTTCAAAAATTCTGGCTTTTTCGATGCACAAAAAAAACTCCCTGGAATGATGAATGGCCAGAATCAATTTGCCAATACCATGAAGTAATCCTGCAATATAGAGTTCTCCAGGCAGTACATTCATCGTCAGATTAGGGTGTCCGAGGCGTCGGCCTGCCATTGCGCAGGCCCAGGAGGAAGCCCAGTAGTTTTTTGCTGAAAAGCCATGGAGTTCAGATAAATTTGGAAGAAATCTTTGTAAAAAATACAGATTAACAGAATTAATTGCTTCCTGGAGACCAATCCTCGTAATAGCGGCACGCAGACTGACAATTTCATCCACCCCCCTGAAAAAAGGAGAATTTGCTAATTGTAGAACCATGGAAAAAAGACCAGGATCCGGCTCAATCAATTTGCAGAACTCTGTGATATCAATTTTTTCCATGGGTTTCTGGGCCATGGCCATAATCTTAGAACCATTGGAAGGCATAGGCGGCACTTTAATATCTGAATTTAAAATATTGAACGTTATTTCTTTTGCTAGGAGTTCTTCTTTCTTGTGTTCTTCCAAAACTTTCATATTCCTTGTCCTTGAATTATACTACCGTCAAATATAGATAGATATAAACATTTGGTGTCTCACCAAACTCAATCTTGTTATCAGCAAATTTCCGGAATGATTCTGTAAACATTTAAAACTTGTTTTTTGCCTTTTAATTTCAATTTTCCAAGAGGGTTAATACTTTGGATATTTTCAAAATGATCTATATCAGTTTCTATATCATTGAACACTCTTCCGGACATGTATATCTGGTTGCCATTTGCAAGAGACTGAAGTCTCTGGGCTGAATTCACAGCATCTCCTATGACAGTATAGTTCATATGATTTTCAGATCCCAAAAACCCGGCAATTAGGTCTCCTGTATTAATACCAACACTCATTTTCAGATGACGGTACCTTCCACCCAGATTATTTTTGAATAAGTTAAATGCTTCAAACATTTGAAGAACGGCAGTTACCGCTTGAAAACTGCATCTTTCATCATCGATGGGTGCTCCGAAAACAGCCATGACGCAATCCCCCATCAGCTTATCCAGGGTCCCTCTATTTTTAAAGACAATTGGTATCATCGACGAATAAAAATAATTTAAAACCTCAACGACTTCTTCCGCCGTGGTCTTCTCGGAAAGAGATGTGAATCCTTCTAAATCTGCAAACACCACACAAGCCCTTTTTTTTTCTCCGCCTAATTTTGGGTTCCCACTTTTTAATATTGTTTTGACAACATTTTTGGAAAAAAATCTGGAAAGCTGAAAAATATGTTTTTCTTCATTTATTTTGTCAGAATAAAATCTTCTAAATGTTATGGTATTCATTAGGTGATCCCGGACAATAGAATAAAAAAAACGATCCTCTTTCTTAAATCCTCGTCTTTTATCGTTGAACAGGATAAGCGCACCATGGAATTCCTCGCCTGAAACAACAGGCAATGCGTATAAGGACCCTTCCAGCTTAAAACAGTCCTCCCAATCATCAAGGTTCTCAATCAGAATATTTTTTTTCCCATGGGTAATTTTTTTTAGGAGATTGGAATCTTTTAAAAATGAATAGTTGGTACCCATATCGAAACTGGAAGATATATATTTTTTCCCCTTATGTTGAAAATCTTTAAACAGATAAAAAACAGCTCCGGATAGATTTTTGTATTTAATAAGACAGTCGAGCTGACGACGCCAAACCAAATCCGGATCTGTCAGGTCAATGGACTTCATTGACTCAGCCATTTCCTTTAATATTGACAATTCGTCTATTTTTACTTCATATTTTTTTTGGATGGAAAGAAATTTTTCCCTGAACAATTCAAAATGAGCCTGATTCAATTTTTCATTTTTATGTGCATAATCTATCATAATAACCTTATTTGAGATCATAAAAACAAAGAAAAAATGCCACTATTTTCCTTTAGAAATTTTTTTGAATTTTCCACTGTTTCTTCAATGGATTGAATGGTAAAATTATCAAATATGGACTGCAATGTATCCAGGTGATCTTTTAACAGGGGAGTGGTTTCTGGCTGGTTTTTTCTTCCATCAATGCTGCAAAGGTAATTTGCGAAACCGGTAACGGCTGCCAAACCGGCATGACTCTTGGAAGAAGACGGATGATGATGGAAGGAAATAGCCTGGACCAGGGATTCCGGTAGATTCCACTTCTTGGCAATCATTCCACCAATAACACCATGATTAAATCCAAAGACTTCTTCTTCAAGGTCATATATCGGCAAATGGGTTTCTTTGGAAAGTTCAATTAGGTTTCGATATTCATTTGGAAAATTTTTAATCAAAAAAAGTTTGCCAAAGTCATGGAGAATACAGGCAGCAAATATACCTTCATCCATAAGTTTTTTCTTTTCTCGGCACAGGTATTTGCCAATCAAAGCGGTTTCGACCGAATGTTTCCATAGCACCCTAGGCTCAATCAATCCCCCTATAGTGGGTGCTTTAAAAGATTCGGAAAGACTTATACCAAAAGCGATATTCATAATTTCGTCAGTCCCAAGGATGATTGCAGCCTCCTTTACCGAAGTAACTTTCTGGGACAAACCGTAGAATGAAGAGTTCACCAGTTTGAGGAGTTTTAAGGTCATAACCTGGTCCAGCTGTATGATTTCTTGAATATCATCAATTTCGGATTTTGGATCCATGGCAACATTATAAACCTGTAAAGCGACGGACGGGATAGACGAAAGCGATTCAAGTCTATGCAGTTTGGCAATGACAGCTGTTTGGTTTTTTTTTCTTTCAACCAGTTTTTTTTCAACATCCATTGTGGAAATCAGAGTTTCTATCTTCTTCTTCTTAGTATTAATTCCTTCTTTAGGGGTTATCTGGCTTTTTATCTTCTCTGATATTATATTTGTCAGAGGAGAATTATAGGGAAGTCTTAGACAAAATTTTTTCTGATTGGCAATGGGAAGCTTTCGCAAACCGTCCCACAATAACTCCAGATCTATTGTGATTAATTTCCGGAAGAGCAACCCACGCGCATCGTTAAAATATTGCTGTAAATACTATCTATCCCGGAAGAATTATTGTCAAATTTTGACTCTCCACCCGCCTCTTTTTTTAAAGAAGGCGATTCTAATTTTTCCCTTGGTGTAGCATAAGCATTAATCCTTTTTTGCAGAACATCAATCAATTCATAAAAAGAATACCCATCCCTTGGGAAAATAGCTTCACCGATCTTAATTATAGCATCTTTCCGGACAATCTTCTTGACCGCTTTTATGACTTTTGGAATCAGTATCTGTAGACCGGTTTCATCTGTTGTGAATCCAAGAAATAAAATTTTATTGTCATCAATGGCATAGACTGAATCACTTTCCCGGAACCTTTTTTCAATTTCATTCTCTCTTCCTGTCAAAGGGATCAGTTCATCTCCTTTGTTTTCAGGCTGAACAATCACATATAAAAGACATGTATCCACACCGGCCCTGAGGGACATGTTCAGTAGTTTAGAAATCCATTTCAATTGCCATTGATCAATATGGAAAGAGAGTCTTTCATCTTTGATCACCTTGTGGACTGATACATTCGCATTCATGGCCTTAAAATTTTTCAAAGCTGATTTTACGATATGTTTAGAAGGCGTGTCCCACAAAATGGCAGGCGGTGAATTCAATATGTGTTCAGCTTTTTTTTTTGAAAAATCAAATTCACTGGTAACATATTGAATAAAATCATTGGTACTTTTCGAATACAATTTTTTAAATATTATTCTGTAGACGATTTCTTTCATAATTTGGTTTAATTTGGTTTAATTAATATTTTTTAGATACTGGATAATATGTTTCATCTGCCTTTGTCAAGCGAATCAGCCGGCTCCAAAATAATTAGGCCAATCATAAACAAATCGAAAAAATTTTATCCAAATTTAAATATTTTTACCTGTTGCCAAACCCTTTTATCTTTATTGTGTGCGTTTAAAACTGGCATTATGGGACAATGATTGACAATATCTTTCCACCCATGATACTTTGCCAGGAAACCAGTGCAAAATGCAGTGGTAGGCTGGGGGAGCCGATAAGAATCGGCTGAGAGGAGACTGTAATTTGTTTCGACCCCTGGAACCTGCTCCAGATAATTCTGGCGAAGGAAAGTCAATTTTTGTTTTCTTTTCTTGGATTCATATCCAACCGTCTATATCTAATTTTGCCTGCACTAAAAACATTTTAATAATAGATAGATGGATATGCTTCAGGTATCAGGCGTAACAAAAATTTATAGGGGCCAGCCGGTTTTTTCCGGCCTGGATCTATCGGTTGCCCCGGGACAATTTAAAGTTCTGGTGGGGCCTTCGGGATGCGGAAAAAGCACCCTTTTTGACGGGCTCACCAATGTCATGGCTCTGGACCGGGGGAAAATATCCTGGAGCAATGAAGTACTGCCCCACCTGGGCCACCATGCAGCCTATATGCAGCAAAAAGATCTGCTCCTTCCCTGGTTTTCCCTGATGGACAATTCCCTGTTGCCGGCCAAAACCGGAAAACAAAACATGGACAAGATGAGATTAATTGCAAAAAAGCTTTTTGTCCGCCTGGGATTAAAGGGGTATGAATCCCATTTTCCCCATGAGGTACCCGGTGGCATGCGCGAGAGATGTCCCCTGGTCAGGACCCTATTGTTCAACCGGGACTTCTTCCTGCTGGATGACCCCCTGTCCGCCCTGGACGCCATTACCCGGAAGAGCCGGCATGC
>DAOWDR010000395.1 GCA_030638935.1 Desulfobacteraceae bacterium
AAAATCACGAATGGGGGACAGGTCTACCTTGGCTTTTCCCCCAACTATAACCTGGAGGGTGACCCTGTCTCCAAGGGCAATCCGTGTTTTATCCACCTGTGCCATGGCCGTAAAGCAACTCCCGGTTGCAGGCAGCAGCAATGCCATCCCCATGCCTAGCAGGATAATGGCAAACAAAGGTATCTTCATTGGAATAAATTTTTCTTTCATGCAGTTACCAGTCTTTTTTAATAGTCTGTTTTTGGATCACTGGCATCATCCCCATGCCTGGTTTGTCCTCCAGCCGATTCAGCCTATTTTCCAAAAGTTTTGATTCAGCCTTGCCTTTTTTCTCGATCTGGTCTTTGTCCATGGCTTCAGCAGCTGACTCTTTCTGGGATTGGTTTGTATTGGAATCAGGAATCTTTTCTTTCTTGGGTGGGGATCCCTGATTATTTTGATTTTCCTGATTGGGGTCTTTCTTTTCCTGGTCCTTTTTTCCCTGGTCTTGATTCTGACTTGAATTTTTTTCATCCTGCCCGGAATTTTTCTGGTCCTTCTGATCCTTCTGGTCTTTTTTATCCTCTTTGGAATCTGAATCCTCTTTGGAATCGTTTTTCTGTTTCTCCTTTTCCTCTTCCTGCTTTTGTTTTACAAATTCAAGATTCTCCATGGCTTCCTTGTCCCCGGGGAAAGATTCCAAAACAGCCCCATACTCCTCAATGGCCTGGTCCAGTTTCCCCAGACGATATTTTGTATTGGCAAGGTTGTACATGGCTTTGTGGCGAAGGTCGGAATCCTGGGATTCAACCGCCTGGGCAAAGTTTTTTTCAGCCTGTTCGTACTCCTTATTCATATAGGCTGCTGCCCCTATGTTATAATAGAGCCTCAGGTCATCCGGGCTTTCAAGCTGGGCATCAATAAAATGGGTTTTAGCCTGTTCAAAGGACTGGGCATCGTAGGCCTCAACTCCTTTTTTTACATGGGAAGAAAAAATCTGTGCTTCTGCAGGCCTTAGATTAAATCCCGCACCCAGAGCAAGAACCAATAAAACAATTCCAAGCTTTCCAAGATTCTTTCTTCCGGGCAATATCATTTCCATGAGCAACAGCAATACACAGGGGAATAAAAACCATTGAAAGCGCTGTTCCCACACCTTTTTTTTGCCCTGGGTCAGTGTTTTCCGTTCCATTGTATTTAAGATTTCCCTGGAATAAATTTGATCCAGGTCCATATTGCCTGCCACGGACCTGACATACCGTCCATTGGTGAGAGCAGCGATCTTTTCAAGCCCTTTATCATCCACCCGGGACAAAATAATATTTCCTGTATCATCTTTTTTAAATCCCCCGGATGAATCGGGTATGGGGGCACCGGCGGGATCTCCCACACCAATGGTAAAAATCTTTATTCCCTCTGCAGCCATCTTCTTGGCGATTTCTTCCACACCTTCGGCAGTATTTTCTCCGGCGGTATTTTCGCCGTCGGTGATCAGAACAATGGCTTTGTCCGTGTCAGACCCCTTTTCAAAGCCTGAGTAACAGGTTTCTATGGCTGCTGTCAAATTGGTACCGCCAACCGGCAGATAGTCCGGGGTCAATACCCGCAAAAAAATATTAAAGGTGTCGTGGTCCAGGGTCAGGGGGCATTGGAGAATGGCCTGACCGGCAAAGGCCACAAGCCCTGCCCGGTCCGACTTCATCAATCGGGTCAGGTCAATGATCTCTCTTTTGGCCTGCTCCAGCCGGTTGGGTTTAATATCCTGGGCCAGCATGCTGTTTGAGCAATCAAGGGCGATCATGATATCAACCCCCTTCTGCCGGGTCTCTTCCCACCGAAATCCAGCCTGGGGACCGGCCAGGGCAAAAACAGCCAGGACCAGTGCCCCTAAAATCAAGACAGATTTTATCCACCTTATTTTATTTGAAAACCCGGGCAGAATGAAAGGATAAACCCCGGGATCTGCAAACAGAGCCAGGATAATTTTTCGTTGCCTGATCCCATACACCATCAGTCCTGCAACGGGGATTATAGCCCAGAGCAGGTATAATATTTTGGGATCCAAAAATTTCATTCTAGGGAATCCTCATAAACCGGGTATGGGTCAGAACCAGATATGCCAAAAACATCATAAGCCCTGCCACCAGAAATCTTTGATATAATTCCTTGTACTCCACCCATTTTTCAACCTCAACCTTTGTTTTTTCAAGGGCATTGATCATTGTGTAAATTTTTTCAAGGGATTCAAGATCTTCGGCCTGGAAAAAACTGCCGGAAGTTTTTTTTGCAATGGTTTTCAGGGCCTCCCAGTCCATATCCACCCGCTGGTACACATACCGCTGTCCAAAAAGCCCCTCCACCAAAAAGGGAGCCTCTCCTTTTGTCCCAACCCCAATGGTATGAATTTTCACCTTCCGCTGGGCTGCAATCTCAATGGCATCCTGCCAGGAGAGCTGGCCTGAATTGCTTTTGCCGTCGGTGAGCAGGATAATAATGTTAGAAGCACTCTCCACATCTTCAAGCCGTTTTAAGGAGATACCAATGGCATCCCCAATGGCTGTTCTGGGTCCTGCTGCACCGATTTTCAACCTGTCCAGCATAAAAGAAATGGTATTATAATCACGGGTCAGGGGCAACTGGGTAAAGGCATGGGATCCAAAAACGACCATACCGATGCGGTCCCCCTGGCGCTTCATGATAAACTCTGACACCACTCCCTTCACTGCATCAAGCCGGGTGATAATCTTGTCGTCCCGTTTAAAATCAAGGGCCTTCATGGATTCGGAAAGATCCAGGGCCAGGATAATATTCACCCCTTCGGTCATAACATTGATTTTCTGCTCCCCGGACTGGGGTCGTGCCAGGGCCAGGATCATGCAACTTACGGCCAGAACCTTTAACAGGGGCATAAAATTGGAAATCCTTACCCCAAGGGTAACAGGAACTTTTGCAAGGCGGTCCAGGGATGAAACCCTAATTGTATCGGCCTTCTCCTTTTTCAGATGGATCAAAAAATACCAGGCAGGAATCAGCAGCAAAAGACACCAGGGTGTGGCAAACCTAAACATCAGGGGGTCTCCTCCCTATTATCTTTGGATAGTAACTGTTTGGATAGGATGCGTTTGGATTCAAGATCCTCTTCCAACCCTGTGATCAATTGCCGCACAGATGCCAGATCCTTTTTCACCAGTGAATGATCCGGCGCCACAGGCCCATACCTGAAGGGATCAGAAGCATTTAAAAAAAGGGAAACCTCCTGTATAATGGCTTTTTCCATTCCTGTAAACCGGATCTGTTTTACCAGTTCCTGGGTGGTCATTTCAACGGCATTCATGGCATAGGACCCGCCTATATACCTCTTGACAAGAGCGCTTAAGTCAAAATAAAAGGCCCTGGGATCAATCACGGGTTTTTGACTCAAACGGTCCAATTCCCTGAGTGCTGCTTTATAGGGAGGAATGGCTGGGATCAACATGTTTCCAGGCTGTTTGGACTTTGATCTCCAAAATCGTTTGAACAAAAAAAACGCCAGGATCAAAAGACTTAAGCCCCCTGCAATGAGCAGCATAATTTTGACCAGGCCCGGGTCCAGGCCTACCATTACGGGGGATTTTATGCTGTGGATATCCTGCATTTATCGTAACCGCCTCTCCCGCAGTCTAAAGTATTGTGTCAGGGTGTCGGATACGGAATCACTGGTTTTCAGATTAATTAAATCTGTTTTTGCTTTTGAAAAAATATCCTGGGTTTCCTGGTGAACCATCTGTTTTGCCTGGAAAAATTTATCTTTTGTTTTCAGGTTATGGGCATCAAAAACAAGGATTTGCCCTGTTTCAAAATCGGAAAGTCGGACAATGCCCTTAAGGGGCAGGTGAAAAGCCCCGCCATCATAGATCCTAAGGCCAATGGGTTCATGCTTTTGCCGGACAATTTTCAATGGATTTTCATAGCCTTTTCCCAAAAAATCAGACAGGATAAAGACAAAGGATCGTTTTTTAGATATCCGGGAGTAAAACTCCAGGGCAGAACCGATATCGGTTCCCTTGCCCTTGGGCACAAAGGTGAATATTTCCTTGATCACCCGCCAGATATGGGCTGAGCCCTTTTTGGGAGGAATATATTTTTCCACCTGGTCAGTGAAAAAAATCACCCCAACCTTGTCATTATTTTTAATGGCATTAAAGGCCAGCACCGACGCCACTTCAGCAATAGTTTCAAGCTTCTGCCCTGAAAAAGTTCCAAATTTTAAGGAGGCGCTCATGTCAATGAGAAGCATGAGAATGGATTCACGTTCTTCCCTATAGCGCTTGATAAATGGTTTGCCAAGCCGGGCAGAAACTTTCCAGTCAATGGATTTCACCTCATCCCCGGGGCAATACTCCCTGACTTCTTCAAATTCAATACCCGACCCCCGGAATACGGACCGATACTGTCCAGCCATGAGGTTGTTCACGGTTCTGCGGGATTTAATGTGGACCCGTTTGATCTTTTTTATGATTTCAGCCGGAATCATGGAGGATCAAGGCACCTCAACAGAATCAAAAAGGGTGGTGATAATCTGGTCGCAGGAGATATCTTCGGCCTCGGCTTCAAAGGAGAGCAGAATTCTGTGCCTCAGCACATCAGGTCCCACCACCTTGATGTCCTGGGGCGTGACATAGGCCCGGCCCGCCAGAAAAGCCACGACCCTTGCAGCTTTGGCAAGAAAAATACTGGCCCTGGGAGAGGCCCCGAATTCGATGTATTGTCCTAAATCCATGCCATAGTCTGCGGGATTTCGGGTGGCAAAAGTCAGGTCCACAATGTATTCTTTGAGCTTTTCATCCACATAGATCTGCTCCATGAGCCCTGCCATGGCAGCCAGTTGGTCACAATTGATCACAGGCCTGATCTCATCCTGCTGCTTGAAACTATTTTTTTTCAAAATTTCAAGCTCCTGGGCCTTGTCTGGATAATCCACAAGCACCTTGAGCATGAACCTATCCACCTGGGCTTCGGGCAGGGGATAGGTGCCTTCCTGCTCAATGGGATTCTGGGTGGCAAGCACCAGGAAAGGAGAGGGCAGACCATAGGTCTCATCTCCTATGGTCACCTGCTTTTCCTCCATGGCTTCCAATAGGGCTGACTGAACCTTGGACGGGGCCCGGTTGATTTCATCGGCCAGGATGATATTATTAAACAAGGGACCTTTCCGGGTGATAAAATCGGTTGTTTTGGGCCGGTAAATTTCAGTGCCCGTGAGGTCGGCTGGCAGCAAATCCGGGGTAAACTGAATCCTTTTAAAATCTGCCTGGACGGCAGCGGCAAGGGCTTTTACAGCACTGGTCTTGGCAAGACCCGGCACCCCTTCAATCAAAACATGTCCCCCTGTCAAAAGCCCGGTTAAAAGGCTGTCAACCAGTTTTTCCTGACCCACAAGCTGTTTTGAAATTTCATTTCTGATCCGGCTGATATGCAGATGGCTCTGCTCAATGGCTTCTTTTATTTCTTCCATAGATCCCCATACAATAAACTAAAAATTACCAGTAACGACAGGCACTAGCCAAACAACAAGTTTTAATAAATATAGTAAGCGTTTGAAAGGTGTCAAGAAGGAGACAATGGGAAGAAATCTTTCACCATGGCCTATTTTCCCAGAAGTTGATTTGAATACAGGGAAGAGGTTATTTTGACAATCTTGATAATATGATCCCGTGCAGAATCCCTGTCTTTTAACGGATGATTTCTAAAGGTCATTAAAATACCTGTAATGGAGGCCACAAATGAATGGGAGTAAATCCGTGCATTCTCAGTGGTCAGGCCGTGTCCTTCCAGAAGCGTCGTAAACAGATCAAAAAAAACTTTTGTGACAGAATCAAACTGTCCCATGACCGGATGGGCCAGGTTATCCTTGAGCATAAGGTAGGTCATCATCTGAAAGGTGGACTCATTTTCAATTAAATGTTCAACAAATGTTATGGCAAAGTCCTCAATCCCCACGGGCTCATCATTTTCAAGCATGTTCTCAAACTCTTTACTGGCAGAAGAAATATCCTGGATAAAGGCTTCATTAAACAATTCTTCCTGGCTGGGAAAATACCGGTATATGGTGGCAGGAGAGATGCCGGCTTCATCGGCCACCTCCCTCATTCCCACTTCATAAAAGGGTTTTTTGGCAAATAATGCCAGGGCAGATTCGATCACAATCTGTTTTCTTGCCTGTTTTTCCTTTTCTTTGAGTTCTGCAAATCTTGATTCAGCCACAGATAATAACCCTTATTTTATTTTTTAATCTTTTTGAATTGAGAGTATATCTTATTTAGTTTTTTTCATTTATCATTTGTTCGTAAATCTTACAAGACAAAAGCCAAAACTTATAGTTAACCCCCCAACAAAAGGTAAACCTTAGTTTTTTATAGAAAATAAGGTTTTCACTGATTGACATTTTTGATTCCAATAGATATCTATGAGGCTCAAGATATCAGGTTTAATGTTTGATGG
>DAOWDR010000520.1 GCA_030638935.1 Desulfobacteraceae bacterium
AGATGAAGCTCAAGATATTCGGCATAGGTACTCCTGGACAATTCAAACCCATCAAACTTAACTGCCATGAGAAATTTCATATTATCATAATCTGAAAAAAAATCTGTCTGGTCAAAGCTTGGGATATATTCGACCCTGAAATCAATTTTTTTTGATAGGTTTGGATTTCTATAAAGCAGGTAGCCTGCTGCACATCCAAACAGATTCATAAGAAAATCCTCATGGGAAAATCCGTAATTGCTGAATGAATCCCCGAATTCCATATAACTCATCATGGCAAAGGATGATAAAGAGCCGAGCAAGGCAGCTTTTTTGGATGAATAATTCCAGTAATCAAAAGTATTGGATAGGATATGGGAAAGGGTATATGAAAAATAAAAATGGGCACATTTGTCTGCACCGCCTTCCTTGGAATCTTTTGAAAACCATCCTTCACTGCCTTTTTCAGGATCATTCTCAAAATAGTCCCAGTTTGCTACTCCCCATGCCGTTATGGCAGCCATACCCCCAAGATTTGTCATGAGAACCTTTTGCTGTTTTGACCAGCCTTCTTCTGCGTCCAGGGCACTAAACAAGGGAAATAACAATAAAATAAAAACCAACAGACCTGTCAGGCAGACACTTTTTTTAATATTTAATAAAAAGCTGTGCATAAGCTGAATATAATCTTTTAACAGTTTAAAAAATCCGGAAAAAGAAGCATTTTAACAAATTCTAACAGCAAGGTTTTAACAACAAGGTTTTAACTATAGGATTTTAACAGCAGGGTTTTAAATAGAGGAAGAAGGTTCAAAAAAATTTTATAGTATCATACCCCATTTAAACCCAAGATAAAACCGATTTTTAAAAATCCCTTGAATTTTCACCGGGACAGAGCTAAAGGATAAAACATTCCCCAATGCTGCAAATATTTAGGGGTAAAAACAATTTTAAAAAAGGAGCTGCCATGGACATTCAAAAACTTCAAAGCATCTATTTTTCACCAACCCGCACCACATCCACCATACTGGATCAGATAGCCAATAGCCTGGAAATTGTTAATACCACAAAAATAGACCTTACCTGTCCCCAAACAGAACAGGACCCAAACCAATTATCCACGGGTAAGGAAGAACTGGTCCTTTTCGGAGCACCGGTCTATGGCGGCCGAATTCCGCCCCTGGCCGCCAAAAGGCTTTCACAATTAAAAGGCAATCAAACACCGGCCGTGGTCATTGTGGTTTATGGAAACAGGGCCTTTGAAGATGCCCTTCTTGAACTGTCTGACTTGGTCCGGGCAAGGGGATTTATTCCCATAGCCGGGGCGGCTTTTATCGGAGAGCATTCCTTTTCCACCCATGACAATCCAATAGCCAAAGCAAGACCGGACCAGGCAGACCTTAATAATATAGAGGCTTTTGGAGAAAAAATTAAAGAAAAAATTATGGGTATCCAAAACCTTGGGGCTGAACATATTCCCCTTATACCGGGCGACACACCCTACAAGGAATTGCACAAGATTCCAATCAAGCCGCCCATCACCATTGAATCCGACTGCACACAATGCATGGCCTGTGTTGATGCCTGTCCAACCCAGGCCATTGACAAAGAGGATCTTTTAAAAACAGACCAGGATACATGCATCCGTTGCGCTGCCTGTGTCAAAATATGCCCGGAAAATGCCAGGATCTATGATGATCCAAAACTCCAGGAGATTTCAAAAAGGCTCTCTACAAACTGTTGTGACAGAAAAGAACCTGAATTTTTCCTATAAAAATTTATGGCCATATTGCCTGTCTTGCCTCCCCTGGCAACCTTGACAAAATTGTTCCTGCCCGGGAAGGTCAACAATTCCGGATAACCATGTCGTTAAGATTCACCCCGGCAGATCCGGCCACCACAGGGCACTTGGCTTTGAACAAGAAAAAAATCCGGTCATCATCATGGGGCAAGGTTTCATAATTGCCCTGGCCCTTGGCGATGATCAGATCGGCCCTGTCAAATGCCTGCAAAAAGGTTTGGGAGCACTCAGCAAGGACGGTTCCGGGAATGGCAGCACCGGAATCTATTGTGGTCACAAGTTCACTTATACCAGCCTCCATGGCATCCTCAAGGGTAGCATCATTAAGTGCGGCACCCCCCCTGACAACAAAGGTCACCTTGTCCCTGTCGATTTTTTCCAGCACAAGCCGGTCAAAGACAATTTCACCGGCATTGTCGGCAATCCAAAGGATGCTGTCTGCTGCTGTAATCCCTTTAATAAGCCTCTCCATATTGCCCTTGACCTCGTTTGCCATGGCATGGTCAATGGTGGCAAAGATGGTCTCTTTATCAAGGGTTGAAAGGGCTCCGAAATCGATAATATTTCCTGCGATGGAAAGTCGAACAGCCGTTTTAAGGGGATCTTTTGACCTCTCTGCCATGGCCCTTAAATCTTCCAGTATACCAAGGGAAAATTTATTAAATTTTGTTTTTATCTTTTTGTAGGGATCTTTGTTGCCGGTCACATCGGTAATGGTATTCTGAATGTGCCGGGCCATCATTGGCGGGGACTGGTTCATATCCATGGCTGCCAGGGCGGCCAGGGTCTTTTTCAGCACCTTCTGATGGACCGCTTCATCATTGCTTATAAACCTTGCCGCACCAAGGGCCTGGCGCACAAGGCAGGGTATACAATCATTATAAGTTTTCATGGAACTCCTTATTTTTGGTCATTTGATCATTATTATCCTTGACAATGAATCATACCATATTTATAATTATAGTCAAATGACCAAATCAATTTTTAACCCAAGTCAAAGGAGCCACAATGCCAAGGCCAAAACGACCCAGATTCATTGAATCCCATCCCGATGTCCAAGGATTTACTCCGGATGGAATTGCCCATACCGGTGATACGATTCTCTCCATGGAAGAGTTTGAGGCCATAAGACTCAGCGACTACCTCGGACTTGACCAGTCTAAAGCGGCTGAACAAATGAACATTTCAAGACAGACCTTTGGACGAATATTGAAACAGGCGCGATTCACTCTATCCCAGGCCCTGGTAACCGGCAAACGCCTCAGGGTTACAGGCGGATGCTATGAGATGCAGGGCCGCAAAAGGAGAGGAAGACGTGGCAGAACAACCTTAGAACTAAAGGAGGATACCATGACCCAGGAACAAAAAACAAATGATCAAACCGGCCGGTCCAACGACCAGGATCGAGGAAGAGGTCAAAATACAGGCAGAGGACAGGGTAAAGGCCAGGGCCGGGGACAAGGAGGAGGCCGGGGAAGAGGCCAAGGCCAGGGCAAAGGAGACGGAAGCTGTAAAAGAGGCAACCGCTAACCAGTTATAAACCAATCATCTATGAAGGAGGATAATCATGCCAGGATTTAACCAACAGGGACCTAACAACCAGGGACCCATGACAGGAAGAGGAATGGGCCGCTGCACAAACGACCCAATGGCAACCTCACCCAATTTTGGAGGAGGACAATTTAGAGGCCAGGGAGCCGGTTTCAAAAGAGGCAGATGCCAGGGCATGGGCCGTGGCCAGGGACAGGGTTTTGTCCAGGGTCCCATGGCAGCACAGGCACCGGGCACCATGGAAGATCTGAAGCTCAGGGCACAAAATCTTGAATCTGAACTCAATGCCGTTAAAGAGGCCCTGGCAAAGCTCTAAAACTTCCGACAACAAATCGCACCAATTATTATAAGCCTGCCAGCAGCAGATGAGACATCTGCTGCTGGCATTTTTTGTTCCCGTGCCTGGCGATCCAGGCAGATAATCCCGGGGACTATCCTGGTGATGGCATATTTTTAAAAATTTTCATGGGCCGTCCGTTGAATGATCTCCTCCTGGAGAGCCTGGGACAGATCCACAAAATAATCTGAGTAACCTGCTACCCGGACAATGAGATCCCGGTAATTTTCCGGATTCTCCTGGGCCTTCCTAAGTGTCTTTTCATCCACCACGTTAAATTGAATATGATGGCCGTCCATCTTAAAATAGGATCTGATCAAATGTACAATTGCTTTTTGACCCTGGTCACTTTCCAGAAACCCGGGCAGAAATTTCTGGTTGAGCAGGGTACCGCCGGTCTTTAAATGGTCAATTTTACCAGCAGATTTTAACACAGCCGTAGGGCCGCATCTGTCCGCCCCCTGGACCGGAGAAATTCCTTCGGAAAACGGGATCCCGGATTTACGGCCGTCGGGCAGGGCCCCTGTGATTTCCCCGAAATAAACATGACAGGTGGTGGGTAAAAGGTTTATCCTGTACACCCCTCCCCTGGCATTGGGTTTGCCTGTGACAGCCTTATGGTATGTGTCAAAAACATGGGTGAGCACTTCATCGGCATAGTCATCGTCGTTACCGTATTTGGGTGACGAAAGAAGCTTGTGGCGGACAAGATCATTTTTTACAAAATCATTTTCCAATGCCCCTAGAAGGGTTTCCATGGACAGGGTCTTTTTATCATAAACCGTATATTGAATGGCTGACAGACAATCGGTGATGGTGCCCATGCCCACACCCTGGATATAGGAGGTATTATACCTTGCCCCGCCCTGGTTATAGTCTTTGCCCTTTTGAATACAGTCCTCGGTCACAAGGGACAAGAGGGGAACCGGCATGTAATTGGCATTTATCTGCTCAATCAAATTTGATCCCCGTATCTTGATGTTGACAAAATGCCTGACTTGCCTGGAGTAAGCCTCAAAAAGCTGGTCATAACTCTCAAAATCCACAGGGTCACCGGTATTAAGGCCGATCTGCTTTTGGGTCCTGGGGTCCCAGCCATTGTGCAGGGTAATTTCCAGAATTTTGGGCAGGTTGAAATATCCGGTCAGAATATAGGCTTCCCTGCCGAAGGCGCCTGCTTCAACACACCCGGACGCCCCTGCTTTTCTGGCATCTTCCATTGACTTTCCATGGAGGACCATCTCCTGGACAATGGCGTCGGTGTTAAAGACCGATGGCTGACCAAAACCTGTGGCAATAATTTTCAATGCCCTTCTGACAAACCGGTCCGGATTTTTTCTGGACACCTGGACCATGGAGCTTGGCTGGAGCAAACGCATCTCTTCAATGACATCCAGGATCAGGTAGGTCAGTTCATTGACCCCGTCTTTGTTGTCCTTTGTCACCCCTCCAAGGTTTATGAGACAAAAATCCACATAGGTATTGCTTTCCTTTGCAGTTACCCCCACCTTGGG
>DAOWDR010000234.1 GCA_030638935.1 Desulfobacteraceae bacterium
CCAAGTAATTTTTTTCAAGCATTTTAGCAATGAAGTCCGGCAGGTCCATGGTGTCCCTCTGCTCGTCATCCTTGCAGAGGTCAAAGGAGTTTTTGGCCACATGGGCCATGGTGTCCAGACCAACCAAGTCCGTGGTTTTGAATATGGCTGTTTTGGGCCGGCCAAGGGCAGGAGCGAAAAGGGCATCCACTTCAGGAACTGACATATTGTCTTCAAGCATGAATTTCATGCAGGCGCCAATGCCCTGGATTCCGATCCTGTTGCCAACAAAGTTGGGAGTATCCTTTGCCCACACAATTCCTTTACCCAGATTTTTCTCCCCAAATCCCGCAATAAATTCAAGAATTTCAGGCAGGGTGTCAGCGCCGGGGATCAGTTCAAGCAGGTGCATGTATCTGACCGGGTTAAAGAAATGGGTGCCCATGAAATGTTCTTTGAATTCCTGGGGAAATCCGTCACAGATATCTTTGAGGGGAATACCGGAAGTGTTGGTGGAAATGATGGCACCATCTTTTCTAACCTTTATCACTTTTTCGAAAAGGTTTCTTTTGATACCCAGGTTTTCAACCACAACCTCAATGATCCAGTCACATTCAGACAATTTTTCAATGTCATCATCCAGGTTGCCGATGGCAATCTGGGCGGCATCTTTTTTGTTGAAAAACAAAGAAGGGCTTGAAGCAAGCGCTGCATCCATACCAGCTTTTACGATTCTATTTCTGGCAGCCGCATCATTTTTTTCTTCATCTTTTAAGTCAAAAGGGACAATGTCCAGGAGCAGTACATTTACTCCAGCGCCGGCAAGAAGGGCAGCAATTCCGCCTCCCATGATTCCGGACCCGATGACTGCAGCCTTTCTGATTTTTCTTACCATGATTTCCTCCTACTATTATGAGTATGCATCACATCACTTATGAATGAGTATTCATTTTTGATTAACAGAAAAACACGGGAATTGTCAAGGAAAAATATTTTAGACAATTCAAGAGGCGTGAGTATGAAATACCATTCAATTTCAGAGATTTAGCTGAAAAGCCTGGAGAGTGAACATCTTGGGATAATTTGGGTTTGCTAAAAATATCATGGAATGAATTATCATTCATGAATAAAAACTCCGTATCCTTGAAAAAAAAAACAATGTTTGATACGGTGACCCTTCAATATTTCAAGGGTATTATTAAATTGGAGAGGCACCAATGTCCCAAACACCAGCAAAAGTAAGGCCGTTTTCTGTTCTGAACATCGACTCAGTTGCAGGCATTATTGCCAGCCTTCAGAAAAAATCAGGGGAGATCCCCTGGCATATTGACGGGAAAACCGATCCCTGGGATTTGGTTGAATCAATTATGGGGCTGAATATCGGGGGCCTTTATAAGGAATCCCGATTAGCTTTTCAGTGGTTGGAAGAAAATCAGAATCCGGATGGATCATGGTTTTCCTCCTATGTGGATGGAGAACCCGAAGACAGGACCTGTGAAACCCATATGGCCTGTTACATTGCTGTCGGGCTTTTTCATACCTATTTGATTTGCAGGGATATTTCCCTGCTTGAACAATATTGGGCAACCCTGGAAAAAGGGGTTCAGTTTGCCTTGAATCTTCAGACCGATACAGGGGAAATATACTGGGCCAAAAGCCCGGCGGGGAAAATTGATCCTATGTCCCTGCTGGCAGGTTCCAGTTCCATTTTTATCAGTCTCAAGTGTGCCCTGGCCATTGCCGCTGTTCTTGGGAAAGAAAAAAAAGACTGGGAACAGGCCTTTGAAAGCCTGGGAAATTCCATCCAGGAAAATCTCCATGTCTATAATGTCAGTAAATCCCGGTTTTCCATGTACTGGTTTTACCCTATTCTTAGCGGAGCTCTTAGGGGAGAGAAGGCCCAGGCCCGTATTGACAAGTATTGGAGTAAGTATATGATTGAAGGCCAGGGTGCCAGGTGCGTGTCTGACCAGCCCTGGGTGACCATTGCAGAGACTGCGGAACTGGTGCTTGCCCTGGATGCCATGGGCAATACCCACAAAGCAAGAATTGTATTTTCCTGGATCCAGGACAGGGTCTATGAAGACAAAACGTTCTGGTGCGGCTATACCTATCCGGACATGGTGATTTGGCCCGAGGAGAAAATTTCCTGGACCAATGCGGTTGTTCTCATGGCTGCGGATGCCCTGTATCACCTGACTCCGGCAGCCCGCCTTTTCGATCATTCAGCCTGGCAGGGCCATCAATATCTGGGAATCATCAATTGCTAAAAGATAATAGACCCTATTATGTAAAGAAAGCCTGGTATCGGCTCCAGGATTTTTATGTCCGCCATTACCTGGCTCCCCAGCTTGCGGGTCTTGGCTTCAATTCCTTTATTGTCAAACCCTGGCATATTGAAATTTTTGGTGGGCCGGTACGCATTGGCAGTCATATTACCCTTTTGGGGTGTTCCGATAAAAAAACACGGCTGACGGTGTGGTCGGACCGTAGGGATATTGACGGAATCACCATTGGCGACCATGTGTTGATTTCTCCGGGGGTACGGATCTCTGCCGCCAATAGCATATCCATTGCCGATTCATGCATGCTTGCCAGTCATGCTTATATCACCGATTCCGACTGGCACGGCATTTATGACAGGTCCCTGCCGCCCAAAACCTTGAGCCGGGTTGTGCTTGAGGAAAATGTCTGGGTTGGGGATTCTGCCATTGTTTGCAAGGGCGTCACCATTGGAAAGAACAGTATAATTGGTGCCGGGGCTGTGGTCACATCCGATATTCCAGCCAATGCGGTTGCTGCCGGAAATCCTGCAAGGGTTATAAAAAAATTGGATCCGGATAGGGAGATTATTACCCGCCGGGACCGGTATTCGGACACAGAAAAAATGACCCAAATTTTGAATGCCAGTGAAAAAGAGTTTCTGGACGGAAATACTTTGTGGGGGTGGATCAGATCCTGTTTATTCCCTAAAAAAGAAAAGCGATAGTTTTTTTGCCCATATTAGGCGATCTTGTCCAGGTTTTCCAGGGCCGAGGAAAGCTGTTCCAGGGAAGACCCGATATTTTCAATATCAAAGGACTCTGTGTGCTGGAATAATTTCTTGCCGAATTTTTCAAATTCCGTGAGTCTGGATTCATTGGCCATTGTTATTATCTTTTCTGAGAATTTTTGGATATCTGAAATTTTCATGCCTTCCTGGAGTTTTGGTAAATGGGGTAAAATTTGTTCCTTTAACTGGTTTTTTAATTCAGGTTCCAGATTTTTGAACAAAATTTTGGAATTGATTTTTTGGGGCTTGATATTTTGTTCAATTTTTTGGAAGGGCTTCTCTTTGCTGATTTCAACCTTGGGCAAAGAAATTTCAAACAGACTCCCCTTTCCCTGGATACTGCTAACAGAGATTGTTCCCTCCATTAGTTTGACAAGCTGTTTGCAGATGGACAGGCCAAGGCCGGTGCCACCGAATTTTCGGCTGGTGCCTGCCGATTCCTGCTGAAAGGATTCAAAAATGATATCTGTCTTGTCTTCAGATATCCCGATCCCTGTGTCCTCTATTTGAATAACAAGATGAACGAAATTCTCTTTTTGATTTTTTTTGGTTTTGTCTTTTTTTGCAACCATGCGGAGGTGACCGGTATTGGTGAATTTAACGGCATTATCAATGAGGTTGATTAATATTTGGCGGAATCTCTGGTCATCCAGAAAAAGGAAATCCGGAAGGCTTGTATCAATTTCAGAGATGAATTTAAGGGATTTTTCCTGGAGCCTGACATTGAACAGGCCATGGATTTCCTTGAAGGTTAGATCCAGAGAAACAGGAACCATGTGGATTTTAAGCTTCTTTGCCTCCATTTTTGACAAATCCAGGATATCATTGAGCAGGGTGAGTAAGCTTTTCCCTGCATGGGTAATGGCATTCAGGTAACTGGATTGTTGCTTTTCCAAGATCATTGTGGACAAAAGTTCGCTAAAGCCAATAACTGAATTTAAAGGAGTTCTGATTTCATGGCTCACATTGGCCAGAAAATCGCTTTTTGCCTGGTTGACTTTTTTCAAGTTCCTGGTGGGATCGCTTAAGGGCTTGCTCTGCATGCTTTCGTTTGCTGATATCACGGGAGTTGAACCCCTTTGCCAGGTGACCGAATTCATCCTTGGTGTGGATGGAGATTCGGGTGTCAAGATTTCCCTTCCCGATCTTTTCAGCTCCCTGGACCAGTTGCCCAAGGGGACGTGTCAGACGTCGGGTCAAAAACATCAGGGCCAGGGAAATAATAATGGCGGCCAAAATACCAAGGGAAAAGAGGTAGGGTTTCATCCGGTTGGTCACTCCATATACCTCCTCCATTGGATCCACCGCCAATATATACCAATTCCATTCCTTGAAGGATTCAAACCGGGCAAGATTTGATTTCCCGTTCATATTCAGCACCAGGCGTCCTGCAGTGGACCCTAACTTCTCAAACCATTTTTCCGAACTGACATCGGTGTCAATCAGGTACTTATTGGGATGAAATACAATGATGCCGTTTTTGTCTACGGCAAAAATATATCCAAGTTCGCCAACCCCGATAACGGCAATTTCCGTTGCTGCATCCAGCTTTGCCTTTGCAATACTGGCAGCAATTTTTCCCAGTCCATATTCATGGAGCATGTTTTCCTGGGTACTGGCGATGTCCATGGCTTCTGACAGGCGTGTGTCCAGCCAGGTTTCACCCAGATCAATCAGCGCCTTCCTGGAAAAATGATAGGTAGTTCCCACCGTTGCAATAAGGAAAAAAAAGACCAGGGGCAGAGTTGTCAGCAGTATTTTTGTATAGGTGTTCATGGAAAAACCTTTATATGGCAATTAAGGGCAGCAAGGAGGCAATCCCATAAACCAATATTTGCAGAAACCCGGTCCGGGAATGACGTTTTTTTTGCGGGCCTTGAGTTATAAAAATTTGGGAAATGCAAAATGTGTGGTCTGCAAAACTTTTGCAAATTAAAAATTTGTGGTTATCTTGATTGAATAAAAGCATTTTCAGAGCAGATTTTTTACATTGAATATAATAATTTCACCAGGACAAGGGTGGGATAGATGGGGGAATTTCAAGATGGGGGAACAGGCCTTAACTTTACCGGTAACGGGAATGAGCTGCGTCAATTGCGCTGCCAGTATTCATAAAACCCTGGACCAGCTTGATGGAGTAACAAAGGTAAATGTGAATTTTGCAGCAGAGCAGGCAATGGTGAGTTTTGATCCGGATATTATCTCTTTGGACGGGATTGTCAGCCGGGTGAAAGAGCTGGGGTTTGATCTGATAGTGGCAGAGGATGGAATGGATGGGGCCGATGTGGAGGAGATCGCAAGGAATCGGGAAATCCAGGATCAGAAACAAAAATTTTTTGTGGGGGCTGCCTTTGCTCTGCCCCTGTTCCTTTTGAGCATGTCCCGGGATTTTGGCCTGGTGGGGGAATGGAGCCATGGAGCCTGGGTTAACTGGCTTTTTCTCCTCCTTGCCACACCGGTGCAGTTTTATACGGGTTGGGATTATTATATGGGGGCCTATAAAAGCCTGAAAAATAAAACCGCCAACATGGATGTGCTCATTGCCCTGGGATCCTCTGTGGCCTATTTTTATTCCCTTGCCATTTTGTTGCTCCCGGGTCTTGGTGGCCATGTTTATTTTGAAACATCAGCCGTGATCATCACCCTGATCAAATTTGGCAAGCTGCTGGAGGCACGAACCAAGGGAAAGACCGGAGGGGCAATTAAAAAACTCATCGGCCTTACGCCCAAAACCGCTACCGTTTTGATAGACGGAGCTGAAACGCTGGTGCCCATAAACAGCGTTAAGGCAAAGGATATAATCCTGATTCGTCCGGGGGAACGAATTCCCGTGGACGGGTTGATCATTGAAGGCCGGTCTGCCGTGGATGAATCCATGCTCAGCGGGGAACCCCTGCCAGTGGATAAAAGCCCGGGTGATACTATAACCGGGGGCACGGTCAACAAGGATGGGATGCTGAAATTTGAGGTCACCCGGGTGGGCAAAGACACGGCCCTGGCCCAGATTATAAGGATGGTCCAGGAAGCCCAGGGCAGCAAGGCTCCCATCCAGGCTCTGGCAGACCGGGTGGCGGCTGTTTTTGTGCCCGCAGTTATCATTATTGCCATCATCACCTTTGGTATCTGGTGGGGGGTGACCGGGGAGTTTGTCCCCTCCATGATCCGGATGGTGGCTGTCCTGGTCATTGCCTGTCCCTGCGCCCTTGGTCTTGCAACCCCCACGGCCATCATGGCCGGAACCGGTAAAGGGGCTGAGAACGGTATTCTATTCAAGCGCAGCCAGGCCCTTGAGATGGCCGCAAAATTGGACATCATTGTGATGGATAAAACCGGTACCATCACCCAGGGACGCCCGACCGTGGTGGATGTGATTCCCATGGAAGACAGCGGATTAACCGACCAGGAGGTGCTTGTGATGGCGGCTTCCCTGGAAAAAGGGTCTGAACATCCCATTGGAAAATCCATTGTGGCATTTGCTGTTGATAAAGATGCAGCCCTTGGTGACCCAAAGGAATTCAAAGCCCACAGCGGATTTGGGGTTGATGGAGTTGTGGGGAAAGATAAACTGCGGCTGGGTAAACCAGGCTGGTTTGACACCCTGCTGCCCAACTCTGTTTTACACCAGGTCACCCAATTGCAGAACCAGGGTAAGACCGTTATGGTGCTGGCCGGGGAATCCGGAGTGCTGGGTATCATATCAGTATCGGATGTGTTGAAACCAGACTCAAAACAGGCCATTGCCTTTCTCCAAAAAGAAGGACTTCGAACGGTCATGCTCACCGGCGACAACCTTCAGACAGCCCGGGCAATTGGCAAAGAAGTGGGGGTGGATGATATAGTTGCTGATGTCAGGCCCGAAGAAAAATCAGGTAAAATAGAACAGCTCCAGGCTGGCAGGGCCATGGTGGGAATGGTTGGGGACGGGATTAATGATGCCCCGGCCCTTGCAAGGGCCGATATCGGGTTTGCCATTGGTACGGGCACGGATGTGGCCATAGAAACCGGGGATGTGATCCTTTCCAGCGGCAGACTTTCCGGTATTCCCCTGGCCATCCATATCAGCCGGCGCACCATCGGCACCATCCGCCAGAACCTGTTTTTAGCCTTTGTCTATAATATTGTTTTAATTCCGGTGGCAGCCGGGATTCTGGCTCCCTTTGACATGTTTCCACAATTTTTGCGGCAGCTTCACCCCATACTGGCAGCCCTTGCCATGGCAGCATCCAGCATATCCGTGGTTACCAATAGTCTAAGACTTTACCGGGCCGATTTCACCAGTTTGCAGATTTTGTCTAAACAGGGAAAATGAAAAAATCCAGCAAAAGTCGGCTGATGCCCCGGTATGAATCAATATTCAAGACCGATAACCTGTTTGACAGGATTGCCAGGGCCGTCTGCCGGGCCGGGACTCTGCCCCGGAAGGAACTCTATGAGTCCTGGGAAACAGCCAGGCGGGTCAGGCGTAAATACCGGGGTGGCCGGGTGGTGGATCTTGCCTGCGGCCATGGTCTTTTGGCCCATATCATGCTGATCCTGGATAATGGGTCAGACCATGCCATTGCTGTTGATGCAAAGATTCCCGACAATGCCGGCAAACTTTCTGCTTCCCTGATAGAGAGTTGGCCCCGGCTTGAAAACAGGATACATTACAGACAAATGCGTATTCAGGATGTGGAGATTTGCCCAAGTGACCTGGTGGTCTCTGCCCATGCCTGTGGCAGTCTCACCGACCTGGTGATTGACAAGGCCGTTGAGGCAAATGCCCGGGTGGCGGTCCTGCCCTGCTGCCATAATTTAAAAACCTGTGCAACTGGAAGTCTGACAAACTGGATGGATGTGTCCCTGGCCATTGATACTATCCGGGCCACGGGGCTTGCCGCAAAGGGATATGCCATCACCACACAAAAGATTCCAGAGACCATAACTCCCAAGAACAGGCTGCTAATGGGACATCCCATTGAACCGTCAGACCTTAAGGCTTCCCTGGAGAACTGAAATGGCCACCGCCCACATGACAACTCCCACAAGGGAGTCCAGAATTCGCCAGGATAGTTCTTTCTTGAAAATTGGTGCCAGAAGACTGCTGCCAAGACTTAGGCTGAAGAACCAGATAAAGGATGCCGTGGCAGCCCCGGCACCAAAGAACAAATGTCCCGGGGCCTGGAATTGGCCGGCAATACTTCCTATAAGCAATATGGTATCTATATAAACATGGGGGTTGAGCAGGGTGACGGCCAGGGTTGTGAGGACAGCAGCTTTTAAGGAAGTTCCCCCCTTGTGATCAGCAGATAGCCCCTGGCCTTTAAAGGCAGATCGAAATGATCCTATCCCGTAACAGAATAAAAATAATGCTCCGCCAACGCCTGCCACCTGGGACAGCACCTTGCTGGAGGCAATAAAGGTTCCAACCCCGGCAACTCCCAGGGCCACCAGAATGGCGTCACAAGCGGCACATATCAGGGGGATCAGAATATGATGGTTTTTTCTGACCCCCTGGCTTAACACAAATGCGTTTTGTGCACCAATGGCGATTATCAAACCACCTCCGATTCCCATGCCCTTTAAAAATGTAAGCAGCATTTTTTATCCTTTTGGTTCATAGGGTTTCAATTGGTGACCAGGATACCCAAGGGATTGGAAGAAGTAAAATTAATATATTTTATGAAACATTAAAAATATTAATTTAACCGACCCCCGTTCATTTTTAAATGGCTGGGTAGGTATAAAATTTCATATCCACGGCCATGGGAGGGAATTGGCCGGGCATATTTTTCTTAATTGGGATCAATGGCAAACAAATTATTTTTCTTAAAATTTGACTTTAATTCATCTTAAGCTGTACAAATAATATATGGGACTGGTATGAAGGATTTTATCCAAATGTTTAATTTGATTCAACTTTAGGGAGTTGCTATGAAAATAAAACAAATTTTGGTGTTGATCATTTTTATTTTTATCTCCCATTCATTTGCCTTGGCCCAAAATGTCGACGATATCCTTTATATGACTGAAGATGACCCTCCCTTTAATTTTAAAGAAGATGGCGAATTAAAAGGCATTTCTGTAGATTTAATGGTTTTAATGTTACAAAAACTTAATTCCAAGTTATCCCGGGATGATATTAAATTATATCCATGGGTACGTGGATATCTATATGTTCAGAAATCACCCAATACTTGTCTTTTTGCAATGACGAGATCTAAGAAAAGAGAAAAATTATTTAAATGGGTTGGTCCTTTTTCTCCTAACCCAATTGTATTATTTGCACTTAAAAGCAAGAATATAAAAATTAATTCAATTGAAGATTTGAATAAATATAAAATTGGAGTGGTCAAAGATGATATTTCAGAATTGTATTTGATAGACAAAAAAATTCCAACTGAAAATATTGAGCGTGTACCCTATCCGGAGCAAAATGCTCAAAAACTAAATATAGGCAGAATTGATATGTGGGCTTATGGTGATACTGTTGGTATGTGGATCATCAAAAAGAATGGATTGAATCCCCAAAATTTTGAAATAATATATCAATTAGGTATACCAGGAGAACTCTATTTTGCTTTTCACAAAGAGACCTCTAACGAATTAATCCAAGGATTTCAAATAGCTTTAGATGAACTCAAAAAAGAGGGGAAATATCAAGAAGTTTTAGACCGCTATTTAAAGTAAGTATTATTGAGAGAACAAAAATCTGCATTCTGGGTTAATCCATCCATTTAAAAGCTATGCAATAATGTTCCTGACATGTACCGGGAGAATACAGATGCCCTTCCCCCTCTCCTGCCTGTGCTTTAAAATTCAATTTCTTGTATCTTTTTATAGGGTGGTTATGGTATCGGGAACAATTCAACCCTAAGGAGAGAAAAATGACCACAGATTTGGTACTTGAGATATTTTCCGACTACGTTTGACCCTGGTGCTATTTCATTACCGGGAGTATTGAAAAATTAGAGAAAAACTATGGGATTCAAGTCAAATGGCGGGCTTTTCCCCTTCATCCTGACACCCCGGACCAGGGCCTTTCCCTTGAAGAGTTGTTTGCCGAAAAAGGAATTTTTGCCGATGTGGACAAGGTGGTAGCCCAGCTCAAAGCCACTGCTGCAAAATTTAACCTTCCCATGGGGGACCGGAAGACAACCTATAACAGCCGTCTTGCCCAGGAAGTCGGGCTCTGGGCTGAGACAAAGGGAAAGGGGCATGGGTTCCACACTGCTGCCTTTAAAGCCTATTTTGTGGATGGCCAAAACCTTGCAGAAAAAGGGGTGCTGCTGGCCCTGGTCCGGTCTGTAGATCTTGATCCGGGGGAAGGGGAAGTTATTATTGATCAACGGAAATTCAAGGAAGCTGTGGATTCAGACTGGGAATTGTCCAGGGAAAAGGAAATCACGGCAGTCCCCACCTTTTTCATGGGGTCGGACAGGCTGGTGGGAGCACAGACCCATGAAGTTTTGGAAAAACTTGTCATCAAATATGGGGGCAGAAAAAGTTCCCAAAATGAAGAAAAATTCTGATTTGAAACGGTAAAAATTTCATTCCAGGGCAGATATTACCGGGAAAAAGAATCATTCTTATTTCCGGTAATTTATTATTCTGTAACGAAATCATTCTTTTATGCAAGGTTGAGAAAATTTGTGTTAATAATACTCCATGTTTGATTATAAATTATTGCAGGCCCTGGCCAATGTCATCCAGGAAGGCGGATTTGACAAGGCATCCCAAAGGCTGAATATCACCCAGTCGGCTGTTTCCTAGAGGATATAGCTCTTGGAAGACCAGGTGGGAAAGCTTTTGTTGACCCGGACCATTCCGCCGGTTCTCGCCACCC
>DAOWDR010000603.1 GCA_030638935.1 Desulfobacteraceae bacterium
AAAATTAATGCTCAAGAAATATATGAAATATTAGATACATACGCTCATGCTGTCATAATTACAAAAACTGAGGATAAGCAAATACGTGATGCGGGTTTTAGCAGAAAACTTCCAGAAGATGAAAAAATTGAAACTCGGTATCAAGAATCTGGAATCGAAGTAATCAATGTCAGAGGAAAAGATTTAAAAAATTATGAAGAGAATGTACATGTATAATGAAATATTCCAGATAAAACCCCAAAGTCGTGCAGTTGAGTTACGGGGTTTAAAAATAAATTTTATACATTGATTACCGTCTTGGAGAGGTTTCCCACAGGATCAAGTAATTAAAATATATAAAAAACACAGCTGGCCAAAGTGGGAAAAGGTTTCAGAGTATCAAATTTTTGGCATGCGCCTAAAAAGAAAAATTCTTTCGGATATATAAATTGGCCCCGAAGATTCTTTGGAACAAACCAGTTAACCCCGGGCAGCATGACCGCCCGTTGCCCGGCGGCTTGGCCGCTCTTAACACAGCCAGGAGAGCCTGGATTGAATAATATAGATAAAGCCAGCGTGGCGGATCCAGGATTGAGCAGATCCCAAAGTCCAATCTCTTTTTGAATAAAGTTCAAAATTGGATCGAATTTGAGAACTGATGGCCCGGGCCGATTTTAAAAAGAAGGCGCCCGTATGGTGGTGTCTGCTCTGATATGATATGATAGCCCAATACATCTAACCACAAGGAAGACCCATGTCAAAGATAACAAATCCCTGGAAACTTGCGGGGAAATCCCTGAAAAAAAGTCAAGAACGATCCTCTTCCAGACAGTCCCATCCCTTTTTGGCCCAGGATCCCGAAGCTGTGGTGGGTCAATTCCACGACCTGCCCGTGGAGAATTTTTCCGACTACGGGGTCTATTTAAGTTTTGGCCGGGATCGGGTACTTTTGCCCAATAAATACGTGCCCGAAGACATTGCCGTTGGCGAGGAGATCCGGGTCTTTATCCACAACGATTCCGAGGACCGGCCCGTAGCGACCACCTTGGAACCGGCCGGTGTGGTGGGGGATATCGAGGCCCTCAAAGTTAAGGACACGGCTGCGTTCGGCATCTTCATGGACTGGGGCTTGGAAAAAGACCTTCTGGTTCCCCGCAGCGAACAGCAGGGCCGGATGGAACTTGGTGAAACCCATCTGGTGAAGATCTGTCTGGATGAATCCTCCCACCGGATCTACGGGTCCACCCTGATGACGGAATTCTGCCCCGGGGATGCCCAGGGGCTTACTTCCGGAGAGGCCGTGGATCTTATCATCCACAGCATTACCCCCATCGGCTATACTGCCCTCATCAACCACACCTGCCCGGGCATGCTCTATAAAAACGAGACCTTTGAAGACCTGTCCATCGGGGATCGGTGCCGGGGATATGTCCTCCGAATCCGGGAGGACGGTAAGGTGGACCTGACTCTGAAACAGCCGGGATATGCCTCGGTGGAAGGCTCGGCCCGGAAAATTCTGGAGGTCCTGGAGGCAAATGGAGGATTCAGCCCCTGCCACGACAAAAGCCGTCCTGAAGACATTCAAGCCGCATTTTCCATGAGTAAAAAGGAATTCAAGCGTGCCGTGGGCAGCCTTTACAAACAGGGCCGCATTACCCTGCACAAGGCTGACGGGATCCGGCTGAAATAATTGACAACAAGGATGTCCTCAAGCGGATCCAGGATTGGGAAGAGCACAAAACTATTATTTGTTTGTGTTTGAAATTAAAAAACTGATTGGGCGAGGAATGGGATTGGGTGAATCCGGTGCCGGGCGGCCCGGGGATGATCTAAAAGTTGGAATACCGGATGACAGCCAAGCAGCTGGGGTGCCCCGGGGCCCGAATTCATGCTGCCAGGCTGCCGGCAAGGTTTTGACGATCGAATTTCCCTTTGACGTTCCTGAAATAACCCATAAACAGCTCAGATGATTTCTTTTCGTGCCAATGAATTCGATGAACCAGGTTGTGATATATTTTGGTCCGCATGTGCTTAGGTTTCACAAAAATATTTGGACAGCCTTCCGGGGTCTTGAGTTTCTCTTGGCGAAGCTTTTCTGCTGCATGTGCATGACGCATACTGTGATCCGCCATATTACCTTTGCCCGGATTACAAGCACAACTTTGTCCTGGAAGATTTCATAGAGCTGGCTGACACCTTAAAAGGAATCCAGGGACAATTCATGCTGAGCATAAACGATCACCCGGACATCCGGGAGGTATTCAAGGATTTCAACCAAAAGGAAGTATCCTTATTATACACGGTAGGAAAAAAAAGGCCTGTAGAGGCCAATGAATTGATATACTCAAATTATGATTTTAAAGAGAAAAAAGATCTAAGCTTGTTTCCAAATGCATAAGGACTTTTGGGAATGAGTACTTTGTAATATCTTTCCTATTGCAATTTTGGGCAGGGTAAGGATATTCTCCAAATAAGTTGATTATGGAATTAACTCAATATGCTTTTTTCAAACTCTTAATAGGAAAAATATTTCTCTTTTTAATTGCGGGGTATGTAAAATACCTCTTAAATATCTGTAATGTTTTACATATCCGTCTCTTAATATGCCTGTTTAACTGCACAAAAGAACATTGCACGATTCTTGCATTATTTATGGTGATGCTTGAGATACCGTTTGCGCTAAAAAATGCTATGCTGACAGCAATCCGTTTTGTTTTCTACGACGTTTAATTTTCCCTTCCATACTTCCCCGAGTTGTATGTCCATGTTTAAAATTGTTCGTATCTGAAATAGATGTATTGGTTGAGCCATTTATATTGTTTCCTCAAGCCTGAGATTCTAAATTTTAATCAAGAAAGGAGATGGCCTTATGAAAAAACAATTACAATTTTTATTGAGTACAGTAATTATACTACATTTTTTTGTTGGTTTGGCTTTTGCCACCCCAATTTTTTCAATCGGGGAAGGCACTCAAATTAGCTGGGATCAAGCAATAGTTTCAGGCAATGTTCAGGCTGTTCAAGCCGGGGATGTTACATGGGCTGCCCAACAGTTTTATGGCCCCCAGAATTACCAAATGGTAACCTCTCAATTAACCCCTGATCTTTTTGTAGCTGATTTGAACAACGAAATACATCAGTCTTTGGTCATGTCATGGGATGCGGTTCAAGATTCAAGTGTTTTGAGTGTTGCCGCATGGGAATACGTTTACGACCAGGATCCTGATTTGTCTGGGTTGACACTGGATTTCAGTATTTATGCACCACCTGGAATATCAAATCTTTCAGTTGAACTCATTGATATTAAAGGCAATTCTCAAGGATGGTTCAGTTCCAGTGTTCCTAACACTTGGGGAGTTCATTCCATTAATACCGGAATTGGCGTTCAGGGTATTTTTAATGCTTTTATCAGCCAACCGGGGTTTGATATAACCAAGGTTGTAGCTATTCGGTTTGATGAAGCGGGTATGTGGAGCCCGACATTTCAGGCTGCTCCTGCCGGGGCTCCCCCAGGACTCATGTGGAATGCATGGAACCATGTTCAAGTAATTCCTGAGCCAAGCCCGTTCTTACTGCTTGGTTTTGGATTGATAGGTTTCACCTGGGTAACTAGAAGACAAAACAAATATTAAGCTATATTTTTTATCAATAAGCAGTGCCATAGCACTGCTTATTGACATACCCCGACTATTTGTAAAAATCCACTTTATACATTATTATCCAGTGCTTTCCGGGAATTCCAAGGGACAGGATGATAATATATTTTTTGAATTTCGGACAGCGGTTGTAAGATCAAATCTAAGTTTCTACAAATATCATCCTGATAATTTATAAAAACATATCATTCTGACTTTTCATTAAAGCTTTGATAAAGCGTTTGTCAGACGATTTATTCTTTCAAAAACTCAAAGCAAAAACGTTCCTTTTTAATTAATCATTGAACAAAAAAGATGTTTTTATAATTTATTTTGAAGGGCATTGTATCTTTTTTAAAAAAGACAATTTATGATCCATAAATATCTGATATAGCAGATTATACGAAAGTGACAGCGATGAGTTTCATTTGTAGAACTTGTGTAGAATTTTGCCCACAAAAACAAAAAAGGTTTTCGGCTAAAAGCCCAAAACCCTTGATATCAGTGGCGCGCCTGGCAGGATTCGAACCTGCGACCCCCTGATTCGTAGTCAGATACTCTATCCAGCTGAGCTACAGGCGCACAAACAACCCCGAGTATATACCAGGGTTGTTGGAAGATATCAAGCATTTTTGTTTTTGGAAATTCCCATCAAAAAAGGCTATGCTTTTGACCCCAACTGGTCAGCCTTTTAAAAAGCGCCCATGTAACTACTTAAAAATTTCCCAAAGAAACCGATTCCTGAGATCAAGACCAACAGAACTCCATTCGGAAAATCTTACCCAGAGGTCACGGCGCTCCCCTGATATTCGTCGTTCTTCCGTTCTTCGGTCCCAAAACAATTGCAATATCACTTGTCTTCGATTTATTGAACTTCTTCGGTCAATGCCGGACCTGATGATTTTCATACATTTATAGCCTAATTGTTTTTATATTGTATATTGATAAACAAACTCCCAAAGGATCATAGACAGGTATCAATTTGACTAATAAAATTCAATCAGGGAAACCCTGATTTTTGAAAAATATTTGACCTTGGGAAAAAAGACTTATATAAGTATAGGTTGGAATATGAATGATGAATTTTACATGATGCTTGCTTTAGAGGAGGCACAAAAAGCAGAAGAGATAGATGAGGTTCCAGTGGGAGCTGTCATTGTGGATGAACATAACCAGGTGATCGGGCAAGGGTTTAACCGGCCCATTTCAACAAACGACCCCACAAGCCATGCTGAAATAAACGCCTTGAGAATGGCGTCTAAACGGTTAAACAACTACCGACTGACACAGACAACTTTATATGTAACCATTGAACCTTGCATCATGTGTATGGGAGCTATTATCCATGCGAGAATCAAACGAATTGTATTTGGAGCGTCCGATCCCAAATGGGGGGCTGTAGTATCCTTATATAATATGGCTTCTGATCATCGATTAAACCATAACCCTGAGATTGAGTCAGGGGTGTGTGAAGAGAAAACAAGACAAATCATAAAAAGTTTTTTTATGAATAAAAGGAGCAAATAGTGGCAAATACAGTAGTTGTTGGAACCCAATGGGGAGATGAAGGTAAGGGGAAAATAGTAGACCTGCTAAGCGAACATGCAGACTACGTTGTCAGATTCCAAGGTGGCAACAATGCAGGCCATACCATGGTTGTTAATGGAAAGGAAATCATCAGTCATCTCATTCCTTCCGGTATTATCCAACAAAAAAAATGTTTTATAGGAAATGGAGTGGTGGTGGATCCCTTTGTCCTTTTGGATGAAATTGACTACTTGACCTCCAATAATATTGATGTCTCCCCTGAAATGCTTAAGGTAAGCAATCGGGCGCATATCATCATGCCCTATCACCAGGAAATAGACAAAGCCAGGGAAGAAAAAAAGGGCAAAAACAAAATAGGTACCACGGGCCGGGGAATAGGTCCCTGCTATGAAGATAAGGCCACCCGGAGGGGTATCCGATTCTGTGATCTCCTGGACCTGGATCTTTTTAAAGAAAAAGTCGCCACCATTCTGGAAGAAAAAAACTTTTACCTGGAACATTATTTTAAAGCCGAAACCATTGATTTGGACCAGGTTATTGACCAGTTTCTTAAAATCAGAGACAGGCTCCTTCCTTATATTGCAGATGTATCGGTTGCATTATATGAAGGAATAAACAGGAACAAAACCGTTTTGTTTGAAGGGGCCCAGGGAACCCACCTGGATATTGAACATGGAACCTACCCCTTTGTCACCTCCTCTTCAACCGTATCAGGTAATGCAGCCAATGGATCGGGAGTAGGCCCGGCAAACCTAGGTGAAATTATAGGTATTGTAAAAGCCTATACCACACGGGTAGGCGCCGGCCCCTTTCCCACTGAACTTTTTGATGAAATTGGTGATAAAATACAAAAAACCGGATCTGAATTTGGCGCCACCACCGGGCGAAAAAGAAGATGCGGCTGGCTGGACATGGTTGTACTGAGAAATGCCGTCCGTCTGAACAGCCTAACCGGGCTTGCCATCACCAAGCTTGATGTTTTGGACGACCTGGATGAAATAAAAATCTGTACCAGCTATGAGTACCAGGGAAAAACCATTCATGATTTTCCACCTGAAATCAAAATTTTAGAACAATGCACACCTGTGTATGAATCCCATCCGGGATGGAAACAGAACACCTCCAAGGTTACTGAATACGAAAATTTGCCGGAAAATGCAAAAAAGTACCTGGCACGGGTAGTGGAACTTGCCAAGGTCAAAATAAAAATTGTGTCTGTGGGGCCTGGAAGGGAAGCCACAATCATAAAAGAAAGTATTTTCTAAATTGACTTTTAGAAAATTTTAATATATCTAATGATGTCTTGTAGTCGGGATGTGGCTCAGCCTGGTAGAGCACAGCGTTCGGGACGCTGGGGTCGGAGGTTCGAATCCTCTCATCCCGACCAAGTTTCAGAAGATTCCAGAAAAAAAATTACTGCCACATAGTGACAATAAAAATCCGGCACAACCTGGAATTGAAGGAACTGGTTATGGATACCTATTTTGCACCTGCAAAAAGAACTGAAAAACGAAAATTTAAAAATCAAATCGCCGATATCACCCGGAATCCCATCATGGATAGCCTGCTGAAAACTTCTGCAGGCCTTTTGGTGGTGTTAAATGAAGACCGGCAGATCGTAGCCCTGAACCATACATTTTTAGAGACGTTTGGCATTAAAGATGCCCAAGATGCACTGGGACTTCGCCTTGGCGAGAGCCTGAACTGCATCCATGCCCTTCAGGAACCAGCTGGCTGCGGCACCACCGAGTATTGTGCTTCCTGTGGTGCAGCCATCGCTATGATGTCGGCCATCCAGGATAATAAAGCAGATGAACAGATCTGTGCCCTGGTATCTGACAGAGACGGAGCCATATCAGACATCTGTCTTAAAGTGAAAGCCGAACCCATTGAATATGAAAACAACAGGTGGATCATTTTTTATGCCCAGGATATTACCCAACAACAATTCTGGATCAACCTGGACCATGTCTTTTTCCATGATATCAACAATACTCTGACAGCATTATATGGCAATGTTCAATTGCTTGAAATGAGCAATCCTGGCAATGGGGAGATCAAACCCATCAGGCAAGGGATTGAAAGACTGATCAATGAGGTTGCCATTCAGAAAAATTTTTCCCAACACAAGGACGCAACCTATACACCTGCCAAGGAGGCCGTATCCCTAAGCGACATCCGAAGGGAGTTGGGCATGATCATTAATGGTCACAAAGCCTCCTTACAAAAAAAGATCATTGAGGACTGGCCCAGGGAAGATGTGATACTGGAAACCGATGCCCTTCTTTTATCCAGAATTCTCGGCAATATGGTAATCAACGCATTGGAGGCCACCCAGAAAGGCGGCTCCATCCGCATCAAGGTCACAACAACCCAAAAAAAAGTCTACTGGGAAGTCTGGAACAAAACATGTATCCCCGACCCCATACAAAAGCGGATTTTCCAACGTCATTTCAGTTCAAAATCCGGAAACAGCCGGGGGCTTGGTACCTATTCCATGAAATTATTCGGGGAAACTTACCTTAATGGAAAGATATCCTTTCAATCCAACCTGGATCAGGGAACTGTTTTCAAATTCAGCCTACCCTATCATGCCATGTAAAACCCAAAGCAGGCGAATACCGGATTCCTTTGCCTGGAAACCCATACTATTCTTTAAAAAGCCCGGCCATTAAAAAACTTGACAAATCTCCTGTTTCTATAGATTTATAAGAGATTCAATTTTTATTATGCTGCTAAATAATTAAATACTATTTAGCAAAAAAACCTTTAGTATGAGAAGGGAGTTGTTGTTTTTATGCAAATTCTTGAACGCTTTGTTAACTTTGTGGACAGCCTGAGTGATAAAATAGGATATCTTGTCGGGTGGATGACAACCTTGATGGTCCTCATTGTATTTTATGATACGGTAATGAGATATGCCTTCAACAAGGGAAATGTTGCCTTGCAGGAACTGGAATGGCATCTTTTTGCCATTGTATTCTTAATAGGTGCCGCATATACCCTTAAAGAAAAGGGGCATGTCCGTGTGGATATCCTCTATGTAAACCTATCGGAAAAAACCAAAGCCTGGATCGATTTTTTGGGTATGTTTATTTTTCTTATCCCCTTTTCCGTGATGGTCATTCTCTCCACCAAGGGATTTATCATGAATTCCTGGGCCATTCGGGAGATTTCACCCGATCCCGGAGGCCTGCCGGCACGGTATATTTTAAAAACAATGATTCCTTTAGGATTTTCCCTTCTCATTGTGCAGGGACTTTCCGAAGCCGCTAAAAATTTTATGGTCATCATGGGATACAAACGACAGGGGGATGAATCATAATGGAATTTATCACTGAATTTTTACCCCTGATTATGTTCGCTGTTGTTTTTGCACTGTTGCTTCTAGGTTTTCCGGTTGCCTTTACCATTGGCGGCGTTGCCTTGGCATTCGGTCTCTACGGTTTTGGCCCGGGTTTCTTTAACCTGTTGCCCCTAAGAATCTGGGGGACCATGGAAAGCTTCTCCCTTATGGCCGTGCCCTTATTTATTTACATGGGGGTCATGCTGGAAAAGTCAGGCCTGGCTGAAGAACTACTGGAAGCCATGGCCCTTGTTTTCGGCAGGATCAAGGGGGGTCTTGCGATTTCCGTTATTTTTGTCGGCGCACTCATGGGAGCCTCCACCGGCATTGTCGGGGCCACGGTTGTTACCATGGGGCTGCTTTCCGTGCCCACCATGCTTCGAAACCGCTACAATAAAAGCCTGACCACAGGAACGGTTGCCGCATCCGGAACATTGGGGCAGATCATTCCCCCCAGTATTGTCCTTGTTCTGCTGGGGGAGATCATGAATGTTTCCGTTGGCGACCTTTTTCTTGCTGCCATTATCCCGGGATTAATCCTTGTGGGTTTGTATATGCTCTATATACTTATTATCGCCCAGATAAAACCGGAATGGGCTCCCCCCATTGATCAGGAAATCCTTGATGCAATGACACGAAAAGAGCTTTTGGAAAAAGTATTCAAGGCGCTTATCCCGCCCCTGGGACTTATGATTGCAGTATTGGGTTCCATTTTCGCCGGCATTGCTTCCCCCACCGAGGCGGCATCTGTCGGTGCCGTCGGCGCAACTCTTTTAACTGTCATGCACAAAAGATTCAGTTACCAGATTATAAAAGATGTTATGAATACCACCACCAAACTGACCTGCATGGTCTTTATCATCCTGGTGGGAGCCTCCACCCTGGGTCTTGTTTTCAGAGGGTTGGGAGGGGATGGATTGCTCAGGGGCCTGATTTTAAGCCTTCCCTTTGGAAAATGGGGAATTCTCTTTATTGTCATGTCCATTATATTCGTTGCCGGGTTTTTCCTGGATTTTATTGAGATTACCTTTATCCATGTCCCGGTTCTGGCACCCATCATGATTCACCTGGGGGTAGATCCTTTGTGGCTGGCAATCCTTATTGCGGTAAACCTCCAGACCTCTTTTCTAACACCGCCCTTCGGATTTTCACTCTTTTATCTGAAAGGGGTTACCCCGCCTGAAATTACAACCATGGACATTTATAGAGGGATCATCCCCTTTGTCATTATCCAGATAATCGGGTTATTAATTATCTGCCTGATACCCGAGTCAGTGACCTG
>DAOWDR010000190.1 GCA_030638935.1 Desulfobacteraceae bacterium
AAAATGGAGTTGTATAAAACATTAAAAGCCTTATCCCGTGAGCTGTCTTTCTCTTTTTTTGATATTGTTTTGGCCTATGACAGGGCAATTGAATTCAAAGATCAAAACCAAAATAAATTAAAAAATTTATACCAAAAACACAAAAAGGACACACCCGGCATTAAAGCTGTTCTTTTGGGAAGACCCTACACGGTTCTTTCAAAATCAATGAACAATAATATCCCGGGAATTTTTTCAAATCTCGGAATAAAAACATTTTTTCAGGATATGCTGGATAACAAAAATTTTGATTTTTCACTGATTCAACCCTTGCTCAAAGAGGTTCACTGGAAGCATGCAGCCCAGACTTTGGAAGCAGCCTATATTGCGGCCACCACCCAAGATCTTTACCCGGTCTATATTTCTTCCTTCAAATGTTCACCGGATTCTTTTGTGGTTGATTATTTTAAAGAGATCATGGAGCATTTTAACAAACCCTATCTGGTACTTGAGCTGGATGAACATGATTCAAGTGTAGGGTATGAAACTAGAATCGAAGCTGCCGTTCGTGCCTTTACCAATCATTATAACCAGGCAGAAAAAAAATCTATTTCAAAAGACAAATCCTTTGAGCCGTCCTATGCCTCCTCTTTGGAAAACAAAACCATTATTTTCCCCAATTGGGATCCCTTTACAGGCCAATTGCTAGTGGCAACACTTAAGAATGAAGGGTATGACGCCCTGCTGATGGAAGAAACCCAGAAAACCCTTAAACAGAGTATGTTGACCAATACAGGGCAATGTATTCCCCTCAACGCCATTGGTTCAGGATTTATCCATACGGTTAAAAAACATAATATAGACCCGTCCCGGGCAGTTCTATGGCTCAATCACTCAGAGATTGCCTGTAATATAAAGATGTACCCATACCATATCAACAAAATTCTTGAACGGGAACAAAATGGTTTTGAACATTCACAAATTTACCAGGGAGAGCTGTCCTTATTTGACATATCCTTTAAGGCATCCACAAATGCCTACTATGCCTATATGTTCGGAGGGCTCCTTAGAAGCATTGGTTGCAAAATACGACCCTATGAGATTAATAAGGGAGAGACAGACAAGGCCCTTGCAACTGCTTTGTCAATCCTTGGAGCAGCTTTCCTCACCGGAGGGTCAAAGGAAAAGGCCTTAAAGGAAACCATTTCCATGATTACTAAAATCCAGGTACATAAGAATAAAAGCCGGCCCAAGGTGGCAATATTTGGGGATCTCTATGTCAGGGATAATGATACCATGAATCAAAATTTGGTTCATTTTATTGAGGAAAATGGCGGGGAAGTAGTCACCACACCCTATTATAAATATGTCAAAATTATTGCCAATTCATATTTTAAAAAATGGTTCAAGGAAGGCAAATACCTGAGTCTGATTTCAAACAAGGCCCTGCTTACCGCCATGCAGGCAATGGAGAAAAAATATTATAAATATTTCGAAGCCATCTTAGAGGAATCCGATTTTGTTGTGACCGATTCCTATGAAAAACTTTTAGACCAATATGGAATTCTTCCAGAACACACAGGGGAATCCATGGATAATATCTTAAAAATTCACCACATCATCACCGAACACCCTGATTTAAGACTCATGGTCCAGACAAACCCGGCATTCTGCTGTGCAGGACTTGTGACCGAGGCCATGGCAGCCAAAATTGAGACTAAAACAAAGGTACCCATTGTCAGCATCACCTATGATGTATCAGGCGGAAATAAAAACAAGGTGATAATTCCCTTTCTCAAATCCGGGCGGAAGTCTTCCTACTCCCACAATTTAAAGGTTTCGGTCTGACGTTTCCCGGGAAGGTAGGGCTTGATATCCGGATATTTGTGTAAAAATTTATTTTGGAATTCAATCCGCTGGACATTGAACCTATTGTGGGTGTCAACAGCCCTGCGATACCTGAGATAATATTCATCATAATTGTTTAAATGTTCTTTGGTTTTTAGCTGTGTGATATTATAAAAATTTGTATGGGTATAGGTGAGCAGGGCTTCAAAATTATCCAGATATCCCTCAAGACTTTTGTAATGAGTTAAAACATTACGATTGGTGTAAAAAAGTTGAATCTGATAGACCCAGTTCAAATCTTTTTTAACAAAATAAGATTTGTAATCGGTTGTAAACTTGACAAACCTATGTATGGATGCCTGATTCTTAGCCATAATTATTCTAAGTTTTTCAATAAATTCAATTGTGGTTTTTAGCTCTTTGAGCCGTGATTCCACCTTTGAGATCAGTTCAAGGGTAACAAGGGACTTGTCAAGATTAATTGTGGTTTGCTTTAGGTCATCACTTAATCGAATGACCTGGCGGGTGATGGGAGGTAGATGGGCATATTTGTTTTTTTCCTTCATTCTGGAATAGATATAAAATTCAGACGCAAAAACTGCTGTAAAGGTGGACAAAAATATCATAAATAAAATCATCCCTTCTGTCTTCCGGGACTTAAAAATAAAATAGGGAGAGGTGATGGGGGCCAGAAGAACCACGGCTGCCCACCATTTAGGAAGATTTTTTTTATTGCATTCAAAAAACATGAGGCCGGACAATATCAGAACATATGGGAAATATATATAATACAAGGTTTTATTCACCTTTGTGGGTTAAAATGTTGTAGACAATACCATCAGAGGATATGGTGACAGCACCATTGATATCTGTTCTGACTACCTTATATCCCCTGTTCTGATATCTTTCCAGGACATCAGGGTGTGGAAAACCATATTGGTTACCAAAGCCACAGGATACTATTACACTTTCAGGGTTTACTTTATCAAGAAAAATTTTATTGCTTGATGTCAAACTTCCATGGTGGGGTGAAAGAAGAAGCCCGGATTTAAGATTGAGATCCTGTTGCCCGGCAAGAGCTATTTCCCTATCTTTGAGTATGTCACCGGGAAAAAGCATGGAAAATTTATTAAACCGAATCTGGAAAACCAATGAATTATTGTTAAGATTTTGCCGGTACGGCCCAGTATTATTGAAAAAACACAGAAAGGTTCGGTGAAAACCAAGTGTTGCATCACCGTGGGACGGATGCCAGATCCTGATTTTTTTTTCATTGCACAACCTCATTAGATCCTCATATGTTCTGGTTGAACGGGCATCTGTATTTTTCACCAAAAGCTTGACCTTAAAATTTTCTATAATATATAAAAGGCCGTTCATGTGATCGGATTCCGGATGGGTCAAAATAACTGCATCCAGGCTAAGAATTTTTTGGGACCATAAAAAAGGTCCAACCACGTAGCGGCCAATGTCAAAACTGGACCTGTCTGAAAATCCGCCGCCGTCCACCAGAATGTTTTTTCCTTCAAAGGTCTGAATCAATGCGCTGTTCCCCTGCCCCACATCCAAAATTGTAATTGTCATTTTTTTTGGGAATAATTTTGTTTTTAGCCCTATTGTGAAACTGAAAGAACCTGCTAAAACAGCAATCCCCATCAGCACAAGACCTAATTTTTTTTGACGGAAAATGTATAAACAGAGTGCTGCAAGAAAAAGATAGACCAATATCACCACAAGAGGATCAAAGGCGATGATTCTGGACCATGACAACTTAAAACTGGTTAAAAATTGAATATAAGTGATACAAAAAAAGATTATGGCCTGGCAAAGGGTGACCAGTATTTCGGCCATGACAGGGTACAAAGGAAGAAAGACCAAAGCTAAGAACCCAAGGGGCAGACAGACAAATCCCATTAAGGGGACCAATAGCAGGTTTGATAAAATTTGCACATATGAAATCAGATTAAAATAATGGGCAATCAAAGGAAAAGTTCCAAGCCCTGCAAAAAATGTTACCAGGGCTGCTGTTATAATCATTCTTAAAAGCTTCTTCTTAGGTACCCGATGAACCCCGGAAAATGAAAATCCGAGGAGTGAAAATCCAATTATAATAAAAAGCAAGGCTGCAAAGGATAATTGAAATGATATGGAAAAAAGTGCTGTACTGTCAATAATAAGAATAACTACAGCTGCCAGGGCCAGGGTGTTTAATGGACTCTTTTCTTTTTCACCCAAAAAAGAGATCATAAAAAAGGTGGTCATGATAAAGGCACGCTGGGTGGAAGGTGAAAATCCTGAAAAAATGCCATAAAAAAACAAGGGGATCAAGGTCAGAATCCCTGCTGTTTTTTTAGCAATGCCCCCCATTAAAAAAAAGGAAAACCGTGCAAGGAGGAAGTAAAACAGAAAAAAAAGCCCAGAGCGACTATGGAAAGATGAAGCCCTGAAATAGCAAGGATATGGGAAGCCCCTGCCTTTGAAAACAGATCTCTTAGTTCTAAGGGGATTGCTTCTTTTTTACCGGTGACAAGGGCCACCAGAATTGCGGTCGCATTTTTATTTTCCATGTCCACTGCAAAATTAAAAAAATTATTTCGAAATTGTTCAAGGGAACGAATTATTTTAATACGAAAGTTTATTGGATGGGGGATCACC
>DAOWDR010000334.1 GCA_030638935.1 Desulfobacteraceae bacterium
CCGGTGCTCATGGCAACCGTGGCAGGGCAGAATCATATATTGAAAAAATTCACCCCCATGTATGACCAACAAAAATCTGTCCATACTGAATTTATCAGAACAGGTGTCTGGATGCGGGCCAATGGTTTTTCAAATGATCCGGATTGTATCAAGGAGGTCACGGCGGTTAGAAAAAGTGCAGGTATGATTGATGTTTCAACCCTTGGGAAATTTCGTATTTTCGGCCCGGATGCCCTAAAGGCTTTGCAGCGGGTTTATATATCCAATATGAGCCGGGTTACTTCCGGTAAATTAAAATACTCGGCAATGCTGAACACCAGCGGTGCTGTTTTAGATGACGGCGTGGTAACAAAAATTGCCGACAATGACTTTTATTTTACAACCTCAAGTGCATGGGCGGCTGAAGCTGAATCATGGCTCGGCTATCATACCCGGTACGACGATCTTGATTTCCATGTGGTGAATCTTACCAATACCCTTGCAGCCATAAACATTGCCGGTCCGAAATCAAGGCAGGTGCTGGAGAAGTTAATAGATGATGATGTTTCCGACAATGGTTTTCCCTACATGGGTTATAGGGATATTCTGCTAAAGGATATGGTTGAGGCAAAGGCTTTGAGGGTGGGTTTTCTGGGGGAGCTTTCCTATGAGATACATTTTCCGGCCTCCTTCGGCCCTGCTGTCTGGAACAAAATCATGGAAGCAGGGGAGGAGTTCGGCCTTTTGCCAATTGGCCTTGAAGCTCAAAATATCTGCAGGATGGAAAAAGGTCATGTGATTATAGGGCTTGAAACCGAGCAGAATACTAATCTTTGTGATCTGGGTCTTGGTTTTCTATGGGATCAAAAAGATGTGGAAAGTCAGAAGGTCGGCGCTCCGGCATTGAAATTCAGCCGGGGTCAGAAAGGAAGAACCAAACTTGTGGGACTTGAAATTATTGACGGCCAGGATTGCCCGGGGGACGGTGCCAGTATCTACCAGGATAATACCATCCTGGGTCATGTGTGTACGGCCCGCAGGTCAATTACTCTGGGTAAAGTGCTGGCAATGGCATTGGTAAAGGATTCGTTGAATATAGTCGGGAACACCATAGATATATACCAGAATCAGGGCCAGGGGGAAAAACGTTTTAAGGCCGTGGTCGTCCCCATGCCCTTTTATGACCCTGAAGGGCTTAGATTGAAAGACAAAGGAGAAAAATAATGGCAGAACTGAGAACCTCTCCCATAAAATTTAACCTCGAACCTTTGACTGTGGAGGAAATTGACAGCTGGAAGGTGGTTAAAGAGTATAAAAATCAAAACCAAGGTCCTCTGCTGATAGACTTAAGTCACAGGCCAAGCTGGGATTTCCAGAATAAAGATGTTTCATTTAATAAACCTGAGTTTAGCATACCCGCTGATATGAACGGTATAACAAGGCAGGGGAATCTGTTTGTTTCCAGAATGAATCAAACCCAGGTCCAGCTATGGAGTTTTGACGGTAAAACACCTCCATTGGAATCATTATACCCCTTTTGTACAGATATTACCGACGGCCAGGCGGTTATGGCATTGATGGGTAATAATTTGGACCTGGTGTTTGAAAGTATGCTTCCCTTGGAAATGTTCAAACCGGGTGAAACCTGTATGCAGTTGTTCCAGGCTCCGTTATTCCATATTCCCTGCCAGATCCTGGTCCTGGACCGGTCGGAAAAGATGAAGGTGGTTATAATTTCCTGTCCCAGGGGATATGGGAAGGATATGGCAAAGGCCATACTTAAATCAGCAATTCCCCATGGGCTTACTCCCGGGGGCGAAAATGCCTTTGAGCGTTGGCTGAATTCTGCTGGGTAAAGGGTTACAGAAAATTACTATTTGTTTTAATTATTAAATTATGGTGGAAAAAATGAAGGTTATAGTTTTAGGCGGCGGCCTTGTTGGTGGGCCAATGGCATATGATTTGGCAAAAGATGAGGATATAAACGTAACGGTGGCTGATCGGGACCAGACCATATTGGAGAAAATTGTGTCCCAGGACATGAATATTTCAGTGATTCAAAAGGACTTATCCGTTCCCCAAGATGTGACCGAGCTTGTCAGCTCCTTTGATATGGTAATTAATGCCGTACCCGGGTTCATGGGCTTTGAAACAGCTAAAGCGATTATCAGGGCCAAAAAAGATTGCACCTGTATTGCTTTTTATGAAGAAGATCCTTTTGAACTGGATCAGATGGCAAAGGATAACGGTGTCACTATGATCATGGATTGTGGTGTGTATCCGGGGATGGGAAGCGCCCTGATTATGGATGCGGTTCAAAAGCTGGACAAAGTGGACGATATCATTACCTATGTAGGTGGATTGCCTGTCATTCGTGAATGGCCCAGCCAGTATAAGGCTGTGTTTTCTCCTGTTGATGTTATTGAGGAATATATTCGTCCCGCACGGTACATTGAAAATGGATTTGAAGTAGTCCGACCGGCCCTGTCTGATGCGGAATATATTTTTTTTCAAAATATCGGAACGCTTGAGGCATTTAATACAGACGGGTTAAGGACATTGGCAAAAACCATTGATGCGCCGAATATGAAAGAGAAAACATTACGCTACCCGGGGCACATTGAAAAAATGGCTATATTAAGGGAACTCGGATTTTTCAATAAAGAAGAAATATTGGAATTTAACGGGGTAAAAACAAGTCCGTTGAATTTGACGAGCAAAATTCTTTTTCCAAACTGGAAATTAAAAAAGGGAGAAGCGGATATCACTGTTTTTCAATCCTTTGTCAAAGGCATGAAAAATGGAAAGAAGATCGAATATTTTATCGATTTATATGATCGGTATTGTCCTGAAACAGATGTCATATCAATGGCCCGTACCACAGGGTATACGGCAACTATTGCCCTTCGTATGATCGCAAAAGGGCTTTATACTGATAAGGGTATTTCCCCGCCCGAATATATGGGCAAATACCCTGAATGCGTGGAGTTTATGCAGGATCAACTCAAGCAAAGAAACGTGAACTGGGAAGTAATTTCCTACGATCCTTCCACACTATAAAAATATTTTGTTTTTTTAATAGTTTTAAAATTGGTGCCCCTTTGTAAGCGGGGCACCATTTATATTTTATGAACTTGTACGCCAGGATCGTTATGTTTTGGAAAGTGTTCTGAAATCATTTCTGTTTAATTTGTGTTTTTTCATTTTATAACTCAGGTTTTGGCGGGAGACTCCGAGAATGCCTGCAGCCATTGTGATATTCCCAAAAGTTTTGCCCAGGGCTTTGGCTATAATGGATCTTTCATCCTGATTTACGGGGGCGGATATCTCTTTAAGGGTCTGCAAAGGAGAGTTGGTATAAAATTCTCTTAAGCCGGTATCGGCCCTGGATTCTATGGGGGTACCTTTCTCATAATTTTTTGGGATTAAATTTTTTAAAAAATATTCAGGCACCATTTTCGGCCCTATAAATTCCGAGTCATGGGTGATATTCATGGAAGCTTCTATGAGGTGCTCAAGTTCCCGGACATTTCCCGGCCAGTGATAGCCATAAAACAGATCCAATAGATCGCAGCTTATCTTTCTGACTTTTTTCCCAAAGAGTGTATTGTATTTTAGAATAAAAAACGTGCACAGATCTTCAAGGTCTTCCAATCTGTCTTTTAATGGTGGAATACCAATAACAACAACACCAAGCCTGTAAAAAAGATCAGCGCGTATCTTGCCTAAATTTACAGCCTCCAAAGGGTCACGGGACATTGCAGAAATAATTTTCAAGCTTAGCTGTATCTCTTTTTCAGATCCCATTCTTCGTATTTTTTTGTCCTGGAGAACCCGTAGGAGTTTTGGCTGCAGGGATAGGGGCATGGAGTCCATTTCATCCAAAAATAATGTTCCGCTATTGGCCTGTTCAAACAGTCCCGGTTTGTCCATTGAACCTGTAAATGCACCCTTTGTGGTGCCAAATAAAAGCCCTTCCAGAAGAGTTTCCGGAATGGCGCTGCAATTGACTGTTATAAAAGGATTATTCCGGTTTATGGAAGTGCTGTGAATGTTGCGGGCAAAGAGATCTTTACCGGTTCCGGTTCTTCCGTATAGTAGAACAGGAGATGGGGTGGCAGCTGCATGGTTTGCCGTTTCAATGGCCTCCATCATTTTTGAGCTGCTGCTGACCAGGTTTGTATAACCGACCTTTTCGCTGTTGAAGGCCGGCAGGTCCTCAAGTCTGGACACAGGAGGGGGTTCGGAAAGTTTATCAAGCTCATTAACATAGCAGATACATCCTAAAAGGATATTGTCCTTAAAAATAGGGAAGGCCCAGGTTGCCGAATTCACGGCATCTCCATTGACCGTGCGATAGACACAAACATAATTAATGACAGGTTTTTTGCTCTGGAGGCAGGCAGTTACAAGACTGGGTCCGGGATCAGGCCCGTAAAGATAGTGTACATGCTTGCCCAGGGCGAATTCAACGGGGACTTTGTCAATAAGGCTTTGGGCTTTATTATAAAATAAAATATTACCCTGTTTATCCGTGACTGTAATTCCAGTGGGGAGAGCATCCCATATCGGTAAAAAGGGATTTATAATCTTTTCCATTTCAGGCTCTAAAAGAACCATGTTTTTTTTAGATGTGATGGGGGCCTCCTTA
>DAOWDR010000446.1 GCA_030638935.1 Desulfobacteraceae bacterium
GCCTTGGATATGGCATCCAGGGAAGCCTTTTCTTTCTTTAGTTTGCCCTGGAATTCTTCCCCTTTTTTTCTCAGCTCTTTCTGGGTAAGTTTGCCTGCGCTGGATTCCTGAATGATTTTTTCAAAAGTAATTACCCCGATTTTAGCAACATCTGCGCTAAATGCAACAGGAGAGAATCCGGCAACAAACGCCAATGTAATAATTGCAATAAAAATTTGTTTCATGTTTACCTCCAATAAAATTAAATAAAATTAGAAAAATGCACCAATAGAAAAGTCAAATTGTCCGTCACCTGTTTCCTTCTCATCCTTTCCATCTATAACAACCCCATATGCAAGTCGGATGGGTCCCATGGGAGAATTCCAGCGAAGCTCAAAGCCGGCACTGGAATATTGGTCCATAAGGTCAATACTCTGACTGGTTGTGTATACATCTCCCCTGTCATAGAAAAGAACCCCTGCCACCCCCATGTCTTCTTGAAGGGGAAAAATCAGTTCTAAATTAAACAGAATGGATTGTTCACCACCTCTGAGAAGGGTGGCTCCCTGGGGGCTTGCATTGATATCATATTGATCAAATCCCCTGACGGAATTGATACCACCCAAATAAAACCGTTCCCAGTCAATGTCGGGGTCTCCCTTGGTCCGGTCGTCAAGATACCCGCCTTCAAAGTGAAAAGCACCTGTAAACTTCCAGAAAAGAGGTAGAAAAATCCCTGATTCCAAACTATATTTGGTGAAATCAATCTCTCCGCCTAAAAATTCACCGGCATACTCTATGGAAAATTTGTTGAATACACCTTCAGTTGGCAAAAAGTAATGATCCCGTGAATCATAGCTGATAAAAGGCTTGATAGTGGAAGTCAGATATTGTCCTGTTGTTACATTGGTGTTGGCTGATTGGACATTGTAAATCTCAAAATCTTCAATATTATATTCGATGCCGATGGCAGTGTAATCCCAGAACTGTCTGAATCCTGCCTTAAGGGTGAAGCCGATAGAATCTCTGTCATAATAATCGTATTCTTTTTCAAACTTATATAGGTCAAATCCTGCAGACACCGGCATATCAAAAAGCCAGGGTTCGGTAAAACTTAAGTTGTAAAGATCAGTTTCACTGGATATTTTTGTCATTAACCTCACGGTTTGCCCTTTCCCAAACAGATTCCGCTCCTCCACTGAAATCTGGCCAAAGGGCCCGTCATCACTGCTGAAACCACCACCAAAGGAAATGTTACCCGTGGCCTTTTCCTCTACTTTGATCTCAAGGTTGCGCTGGTTTGGCTTATCCGTCTTAACCGGTTTAATATCAACATTTTGAAAATATTCCCGAATACCTAGGTTTCTATGACTTCTTTGGATACCTGCCATGCTGAAAAGGCCCTGCTCCTGTACAGCCAATTCCCTGCGGATAACCTTGTCCCGGGTTTTTGAATTGCCAGTAATAATAATACGGTTAAAATAGACCAGATCTCCCTTTGAAATTTTAAATGAAATATCCACTTTTTTGTTTTTGTCATCTTTAGTAATCAAAGGTGCGATATTTACATTTGCATATCCCTGATTTGAATAAAAATCGGTTAGGGTCAACAAATCCTTCCTTATTAATTCACGGTTGTAGAGATCTGATTCGTTTGATACCATTACTCCAATCAGGGCTTCTTTGGTAGTAAGGATGTCACCTGTAATATCAATGGTTCCTGTTTTGTACTGATGGCCCTCATTGATCTTAAAGTCGATGGCAATACTCTCTTTACCCAGGGTAACCATGGCATCAGATACTTTTACATTAATGAAGCCATTATTTTTATAAAAGGATTCTATTCGGATTACATCGTTGTCCAGTTCAGTCTCATTAAGGTCCCCGGAAGAGGTTAAAAATGACCAGAAGCCTTTTTCCTGGGTCTTCATCCTTTTTTTAATCTCTTTGGCAGTAAAATAGCTGTTTCCTTCCAAAGAAATAGATTCAATCTTAATCTTCGCACCCTCGTCAAGGATAAATACGATGTCGGCCTGGGCATTTTTAAGTGATTTTATTTCATATTTGATCGTACAATTATGATAATTTTTTTCTGTGTACAGACGTTTAATTTTTTCAACATCATTGTTAATCTTATAGATATTTAAGATGGATCCTGTGCTGGTGTCCACCACATCAAACAACTCTTCATCCTCATATACGTCATTATTTTTAAATTTTATATTTCGAACACTTGGTTTTTCTTTTACCTCAAAAATGATTTCAACCCCGCGATCCAATTTTTTCTTTTGAACGATCACATTATCAAAAAATCCCATTTTATAAATTAGGGATAAATCTTCGGACAGGGTTTCAGGGTTCATTATTTCTCCGGGCTTGGATTTAACCACCCGTGAAATTGCGTCTGCTTCAACTCTTTTATTTCCAATAACTGAAATAGTGGAGATTATTTTTTTCTGGTAAAGTTCTCCTGTGATCTCTTTCCCAAGTTCTGTTGCAGCCGAATTAAGAAATTCAATACTTTTAGCCTGGGAAAAAAAAGTTAAGGGGGGCTGTTTTTCATAAACATTACGCATCTGGGCATCAATACTGATTCTTTGCCCGGCAATAAAAATATTACCGGTAATGATTCTATCAACCCCAAGCTTGATACCTTCCTGGCGAAATGCAGAATAGTTCCATGCTTCCTTATCGGAAAAGTCCTTCACAAAAACAACTTTGGCTCCATCTTTTTCAAGCTTTTCCTTAATCATTCTGGCCAGTCTTTCACTCATCTTCTCATTGGCCTGGTCATTGCTTTGGCTGGCTTGAATCGAAAAAGGAAAAACAGCCACTGATATCTGCTGTTCGGCTGATAAATTACTGATCAGAACTAGGTAAACAATACATGTCAATTTTAAAAGTTTCATCATTCCGTTTTTCATTACTTTATTTTCCATAGGCCTCTTCCAAAAGTTATTTTCTTTAAGCTGATACTATTTCCCCTCTATGAAGGGTAACAGTTCTTTCCATCATTTGGGCAAGTTTGCTATTATGTGTGACTACAATAACAGTCATGTCAAGTTCTTTATTAAGATCATTTAACAAAGCATGAACACTGTCACTATTTTTTTGATCCAGGTTGCCCGTGGGTTCGTCGGCAAGAAGCAGTTGAGGTTTCATGACAAGTGCCCTTGCAATGGCCACCCGTTGTTGCTCTCCTCCTGAAAGGTCTTCAACCCTATGGGTGCTCCGTGAATCAAGCCCCACTCTTTCAAGCATATCTGCCGCATGTTTTTCAATGGTTTTTTTATTCATCCTGGCAATTAGCCCGGGGATCATAACATTTTCAATTGCTGTAAATCCCTGGAGCAGATAATGAAACTGGAACACAAATCCTATCTGGGCATTCCGGAATTGGGCCAGCTTTTCATCACCAAGACTAAAAAGGTCCCGGCCTTGGTATAAAAGCCTGCCTGTTTCCGGTTTGTCAAGGGTGCCGATGATATTCAGCAGGGTTGATTTGCCGATTCCCGAAGGACCCACCACAGCAATAGTCTCACCGCGGTAAATGTCAAAATTGGTTTCCTTCAGAATCTCAATTCTGGCGGTTGGGCTGACAAACTGCTTACTGACTGCCTCAAGAGAAATTAAAGCGTCAGGATTATCCATAGCGAATTGCCTCTACCGGGTCCATTTTGGATGCCTTGAAAGAGGGATACAAGGTGGATAAAAAACAGATAAAAATGGCAGATACTGAAATTATCATCACATCCGTATACTCCAATTGTACCGGCAATGTTGAGAATGGATATGCTTCAGGGAGCTGGATAAAATCGTATTTTTTTAAAAAATAGCATACAACCACCCCGAATGTGGTCCCTAAAAGCGTACCGAAAAGACCTATGATCATTCCCTTGATGATAAAAATGCGTCGGATAATGGTGTTAGTGGCTCCCATGGCCTTGAGCACGGCGATATCTTTTGTCTTTTCCATGACCATCATGATCAATGCACTTGCAATATTAAAAGCTGCCACCAGTATGATAAGGGTTAAAATAATGAACATTGCCGTCTTTTCAAGTTTTAAAGCAGAAAAAAGACTGTGGTTGATATCCATCCAGTCCCGAATATAAAAGGGATATTCAATAAAATTAAAATATTCTTCCCGTATCTGCTTGACCTTGAAAACCTCATCAACCCAGATGCCAATGGCAGAAATTTTATCCTTTGCCGAGACCAGCTGCTGTGCATGACCCAGGTGAACATATGCCAGCATACTGTCATATTCCGACATACCAGAGTCAAAAGTACCCTTCACTACAAAGCGTTTCATGGAGGGAATCTGGCCAATGGGGGATATAAAGTTTTTTGAAGAATAAAGAATGATCTTATCTCCCTTGATCACCCCCACGGAGTTTGCCAATTCTTTTCCCAGAATAATCCCGGGCAGGACTCCTGTTTTAAGATCAAGAGATAGTGCTTCTTCAAGCTGAACCGGGGTAAATCCCTTGATCAGAGCAGAACCGTTTTCAGGAAGAATACCCCTGACCATGACACCGGAAAAGGAATGGGGCGTCCGTATCATGGCCTGGCCAAAAAGGATGGGAGATATCCCTTTAATATGGGGATTATCCCGCATCGATGCCAGCATGGGCTCATAACTATCATAACTGCCCTTGTAATTCATTACCAGGATATGGGGCTCAAGCCCCAATATCCGTTTTCGAAATTCGGTCTCAGCTCCGCTCATAACCGCAATTACAACCACAAGCGCCATTACCCCCACTGTGACCCCTGCCACGGAAAGAAAGGTAATCAGGGAAATAAACCCCTCTTTTCTTTTGGCTTTCAGGTATTTTCCTGCTATGAAAAATTCAACAGCCATTTATCTTAGGCATTCTTTTTCATGTGGGGGAAAAGAATAACCTCTCTGATGGAAGCTGCATTAGTCAACAGCATGACCAGACGGTCTATGCCGATACCTTCTCCTGCTGTGGGAGGCATGCCGTATTCAAGGGCCTCAACATATTCTGAATCCATGATATGGGCTTCGGGGTTGCCTTCATCCCGCTGACGTACCTGCATCATGAATCGATCGTACTGATCTTCTGGGTCATTAATTTCAGAAAACCCATTGGCAATTTCCCTTCCGGCAATAAATAGTTCAAAGCGATCGGTCAATTCGGGATCAGTATCGGATTTCCTGGAAAGGGGAGACACTTCAACCGGATATCCCGTGATAAATGTGGGCTGGATCAGCTTGGGTTCAACCAGGGTATCAAAAAGTTTGGTAAGAATTTTACCATGGCGGTCTTTTTTAGTGATCGCAATCTTGTTATCCTCTGCATATTTTAAGAGGGCCTGGGTATCATTGATAATGGAGGGATCTATATTGCCAATGGTTGTAAGGGATTCAATCATGGGAATTCGTTTCCATCCCTTTGAAAAGTCAATGGTCTCTCCCTGGTATTCAATTTGGGCTGTTTTGTTTACCTGTTGAACAATGGATTCAAACATCTCTTCGGTGAGATCCATTAGGTCTTCATAATCGGCATAGGCCTGGTAGAACTCCACCATGGTAAATTCCGGATTATGCCGGGTGGATACCCCTTCATTCCTGAAATTTCTATTGATTTCAAATACTTTTTCAAACCCGCCAACCACCAGACGTTTGAGGTATAGTTCAGGGGCAATCCGCAGGAAAAGCTCCATTCCCAGTGCATTGTGCCAGGTCTTAAAGGGAGTTGCTTCCGCACCCCCGGGTAAGGGCTGCATCATGGGGGTTTCAACCTCCATGAATTCTTTCTCTTCAAAAAATCTGCGCATGGCCGCCACAATCAGGCTTCGTTTCTGGAAAATATCACGGGATTTTTCATTCATGATCAAATCCAGGTACCGTTGCCTATACCTTTTTTCAGGATCCTTTATTCCATGAAATTTTTCAGGAAGGGGCCTTACCGCCTTGGATAAAAGCCTAAACTCTTTTGCAAGCAATGTCCATTCACCTGTCCGGGTTTGGAACAAGGGGCCTGAAACACCAATAAAATCGCCAATATCCAGTTTTTTAAAAATAGCGTAGGTTTCATCTCCCACCCTATCTTTCTGGATATAGGCCTGGATTTGGTCAGACCCGTCCTTAAACCTGATAAAGGATGATTTTCCCATTTTATTAACGGCCATCATCCTGCCGGCCAAACTAAATTGTCTGCCTGCCTCACCAAGTGAGTCCGGCTCTTTATCAACAATTTCTTTGACCTGGGAGACTGAATTAGATGGTTTAAAATCATTGGGGTAAAGGGAAACTCCGTTTTCCTTTAACTCATTTATCTTCTCTTTTCGAACCTGCAACAGCTTGCTTATTTTATCCATAGCCTCAATGCTTTCATATAATTATTACCTTTAATAGGGTTTACAATGTTTATATGCATGACCCGATATTAAATTAGATGCCAAAACATAACTAAATATCCTGATTTGCCTTGAATTGTCAAGATTTTGTTGTTCAATCCAACAATTCTCGGTCACCAACTAATACAGGACAGGACCATTTAGAAATGATGGTTCAAAGAAAGCCAGGACCCGTTCCGGTCAGGTCACCTTACACACTCTGGACATCACAGTTTATTTTAGCAGCAAATTAAAGATCTCTTTGATTAAGGGCACAGCATCATGGTGGCGCAAAATCAGGTGGGCCTATTATTTTTTTTACATTGTCTCCCAACTTTTAAAAACCATGAATCGAAAAAATACATCGGATTTGATTCCAGAACTCCTTACGCAAACTAAAATTCTATCGGCAGGTTCTTCTTGCCATGGCCAAAATTATGTTCGAGATGGATAAGATTAGAAAACCTTGAGTTTGTTTCTTTAAAGCCCAAACTTTTTTGTCTTTTTTAATGACTTCCTGGTTTTTCTTTTTAAAGAAGAATATGATTTGCTCATGATGAGCATACGGCTCAAATGCATGGCTATTTTCCTTTTGTGCAATTTCTGGATACTTGTTCCTAAACAGATAAAGCATTCGATGACTCTGAATGAATGCTATCACCCAGCAGATTAGAATGCGGTGCTGGACCGGTCAGCACCGCATTCTCGGTGGCGCAGCCGCCAAGAACACAAACATCTGCGGCTTGCCCCTAGCATGTTTGCCTTAGAAAAAATTCCTGTTTTGCAGAAAAAAAGGAACGTCCTATCCTTTTAATTCTGCCTTGATCCTTTTGAGGCACTCCATGGCCTTAGAATGATCAAATTCCTCAAGATGCCATACCAGTTCTTGAGCAATTTTAAATAGGTCTGACCCGGATAAGCCTTCTTCAAGCTTCCGGGCCTGTGCCAGGGCATCTACATAATCTTCGGATAAGAGTGTTTGGATTTTGGTCACCAAAGCCAGGAGGGTTGCAGGGTCTGCCTCAACTTTTTGGATCTCTTTTTTTGTCACTGACAGATTTTTATCAATGGTGGTTTTCCAAGTTTCAATGGCGTCCATAACTTGGTTCAGTGCTATTTTAAACCGATCCAGCATAGGGTCAAATTCACTGAAGTTTGACTGTTTCAGCGCTTCCTCTATGGTCCCTGAAATACGGGACAGGGTGTCGGCTCCCAGAGTCTTGGCCAACCCCGTAAGGGAATGGGCCAGTATCGCTGCCTGCTCGTAATTCCCCAAGCGGATCTCATTCACCAGATTGTCATGGGCATTCCAATGGTTGCCTGCAAATTCCAGTATAATTTTCTGAAAAAATCCGCGGTTTCCCCCGACCTGGTTAATACCCTTTGCAAGGTCAACCCCTGCAAGATGATCCGGCAGACAATCCGACCCATCAGATCTTTTTTTCTTTGACGGGATTTTCCGGTGTGTATCGGGTTTAATCCATTTAACAAGGGTCTCCAACAAGGTTTTCGGACGGATGGGTTTGCTGACATGGTCATCCATTCCAGCCTCCAGGCATTTATTCCGGTCTTCCATTCCGGCGTGGGCAGTCATGGCGATAATGGGGACTCTTGGGCCTGGGTCCATTGAAGATTGAGACGAATTTTCCTGTTTTCTGATCTCCTGTGCTGCACAAAACCCATCCATTTCCGGCATCTGTATATCC
>DAOWDR010000544.1 GCA_030638935.1 Desulfobacteraceae bacterium
CCGGGCCATGGATATTCTTTGTTTGACTTATGCCAAAAAAAGACGCATATATGGCTTCAGTCAAAAACGGCAACGCTCCTTTTTTATTGATGATATTGAGAAAAGGCTGACTCAATACGAGAAAAGTGTCTGGGCCAGGGAAAATAAAAAGGCTATCCAATTGGAATTGTTTGCAGGAGATATCTCCCATAAAAGATAAAATTAGCACAGGCAACATTAGCACAGGCAACAATAAAACAGAAAAATAAAATACCCGGGAAAAAAGAAAATGAACGACAAAATATTCAAAACAATTGAACTGGAAAACAAACAGAGACTGGAAATTTGTGATGAATCCAGGAAGATCGGGGCAGACGCCTATGTGGTGATCATGAAGGCCCGGATACAAATCCAGGTCCAAAAGGATCTTTTTGGGGCACAGGAGATATCAGATATCCAGTTTGCCGATATGCTGGATATCCTTGGAAATGACATCCTATATGAATACAAGAATGAGCGAAACATGATCATGGCCAGTGAAAAGGACCAGGTTTTTGAAGCCCTGGTTGAAACCTTTTTAAAGAACATGGTGCCATATATCGCAAAACCCATATTTCCGGGAAAGATGATATTAAAGGAATACAGGGAAAGGATTGAAAAGAAAAACAAATATTGATAAAGGCGATTCAGGCGCCATGGATAGGCCTTGGTGGGTTTTTTCTCCTTTAACCATCCTGGTGATTTTCCTCTGTCTTTTTCCGGGCCTATCCCAGGCTGATATCTACAAGTATATTGACAGTGAAGGTATTGTTCACTACACCAATACCCCCACCTCATCGGATTATATATTATATATCAGGGAAAAATCGGCACGGATAAAGGCCAGATCTATCTTTCGGGCATATGATTCCATCATTCAAAAAGCCCAGGCAAAATACGGGATTGAGTTTTCCCTGATCAAAGCTGTGATTCAAGCCGAGTCCGGTTTTAACCCCCGGGCGGTTTCAAAAAAAGGGGCCAAGGGTCTCATGCAGATCATGCCGGATAATTACAAGACCCTGTCCGTATCAGATCCCTTTGATCCGTCCCAGAATATCATGGGGGGGACAAGGTATTTGAAACGGCTTTTAAACCGGTATGATGACAAACTGCCCCTGGCCCTTGCCGCCTACAATGCAGGGCCTGAAGCTGTGGATAGATATGGGCGGATCCCGCCCTTCAAAGAAACCAGAACCTATGTTCAAAAGGTCATGACCCTGTACAGCCGGTATAAAAATATTTAAAAGTCTTTTTGAATTTCTTTGATAAAATTGATCAGCTTCTCTCTCATGTCCGGCCGTTCCAGGGCAAAGGCCAGATTGGCCATCTGAAATCCTGCCTTGTCTCCGCAATCAAACCGACTGCCCTTAAATTTATATCCAAAGATGGGCTGCTCTTTGAGCAGGGCTTTCATGGCATCGGTGAGCTGAATTTCCCCGCCCGCACCTTTCTCTTTTTTGCCCAGGTGTTTAAAAATATTGGGTGTCAGGATATACCGACCAATGATGGCAAGATTGGAAGGCGCTTCTTTCGGATCTGGTTTTTCCACCATGTCATCAATTCTGAAAATATCTTTTTCCAATTGAGATGCATCTAAAATACCGTATTTGTCGGTCTGGTCTTTATCCACTTCCATTACCGCTGCAATGGAGGCCCGGAACCGGTCGAATTTTTGCACCATTTCAGTTAATACCGGCCTGTCGGTTTGAATCAGATCGTCTGCAAGGAGGACGGCAAAGGGCTCGTCTCCCACGATATCCCTGGCACACCAGATGGCATGGCCCAATCCAAGGGGTTCATTCTGGCGGGTATAGATAATGGTGCCGGTTTTGGGGACCAGTTCCTGGATCTGCTTGAGCAGATCTGTCTTTCCCTTGTTCTTAAGGGTCAATTCGACTTCAAAGCATCGATCAAAATGGTCTTCCAGGGCTTTTTTACCCCTGCCGGTCACAAAAATAATCTGTTCAATCCCTGCATCAAAGGCTTCTTCCACTGCATATTGAATAAGCGGCTTGTCAACCACTGGGAGCATTTCCTTGGCCATGGCTTTTGTGGCGGGGATAAACCGGGTGCCAAGTCCTGCCACCGGGAAAACTGCTTTCTTGATCTTCATAACAACTCCTTGGAATTATGCTGTCTGAATAGAATAATGGGGCTCATATATCTGTTTCCAGCAAGATAAGACAAAATAGTACATCACCTGCTTTTTATTTAAAAGAGATTTAGATGTCAAATTAAATTGTTTTTTATTCAGATCCTGATCAATGGAGTTTATGCCTCGGTAGGGACCAAATTGTTTTTTACCTCGTCCATGTTCGGGAACCCCGACTGCCGAAGTTGTTAAGGTTGCATCGTTGCTTCTGATCCAAACATGGAGGTTGCACTTATGCATTCCTTTGGGTTGTTGTCTGCAGGTCATCCCAGTCCTATCCAAACTTAACCAATTGAAATTAAACGGCAAGGGAAAATCAACTCGGTTTTTGTAAGTATTGGTATGTATATTGCTATATTTTAGATTTTCTAAATAAATATTGAGGAAAAATAACTAAAATTAACAGCACAAGGAGAAGTTATGGGAAAAATTAAAAAAAGAGTGGTTATTTTAAACGCTATTTTGACCGGGATAATGGCACTGGTTCTTGTCTTGCCTGTTCAGGCAGGACCCCGGGGTAAACTAACCATTTTCCATGCAGGCAGTTTAACCGTACCTTTTGCAAAAATTGAAAAGGCATTTGAAGCTAAATATCCCGATGTTGACTTGCAAAGAGAGGCAGGCGGCAGTACCAAAATGGCACGCCTTATTTCAGAAGTGGGTAAACCGGCCGATATTATGGCATCGGCAGACTATAAAGTAATTGACAACAATCTGATTCCTGGATTTGCAAACTGGAATCTAAGGTTTGCAACCAACCAGTTAGTTCTTTGTTATACTGACCAAAGCCGCTATGCAGGTCAGATCACAAATAAGAACTGGTATGAGATATTGCAAAAAAAAGAGGTGGTTTGGGGTCATTCCGATCAAAACCTTGATCCATGCGGATATCGCAGTCTCATGGTGTTACAGCTGGCTGAAAAATTTTACAATATCGAAGGCCTTTCTCAAAAACTTATTGACAACCGTCCCAAAAAAAATATCCGGCCAAAATCAGTTGAACTGGTCAATCTTCTTAAGACCGGAAATATGGATTATGCCTGGGAGTATATGTCTGTAGCTATTCAGCATGACCTCAAATATGTAAAGCTCGACGATCATATTAACCTTGGCAATTACAAGTATGATGGGTTTTACAAACAGGCCCGGGTAAAAGTTACCGGGAAAAAACCCAACACATGGATTACAAAACAAGGACAATCCTGCACCTATGGAATTACCATGATCAAGGATGCACCCAATCCTGAGGCAGCAACTGCATTCTTAAGTTTTCTTCTTTCCCCGGAGCATGGTTTAAAAACCTTAAAAGAGATGGGCCAGCCCCCATTTATACCTGGCCGTATTCCCTCACAGGAAATGGCAGACAAGCTTCCAGCCCAAATAAAACCTTTGGTGGAAGTAAAAAACTAAGCAAAAAATGAAAAGGATTGAACCCTTAAACTGGCTGTTCATGTTTATCAGCCTGCCCCTGATTCTTCTTCTGACATTGCCCCTGATCAAAATGACATTTCAGCCCTCCGTTGAAATGATGATAGAGACAATTACAGACAAGGATGTGGTGAATGCCATTGCAAGATCCATAGGTCTGTCCCTTTGCGCAGGTATTCTTTCCTTTGCAATGGGAACTCCCCTTGCCTACCTTTTGGCCAGAAAAAGAATTCTTGGTAAAAGAATAATTGAAGGGATCATAGATTTACCGATCATGATCCCCCACCCTGTTGTGGGCATTGCCATTCTCAGCCTGACCGGAAGAAACAATCCAATCGGCAGGTTTCTGTCCGATGTCGGAATTCAAATTATGGGCACAAAGACCGGTATTGTTTGTGTTTTGCTTTTTGTGGGCCTGCCCTTTTATGTGAACACGGTAAAGGCCGGATTTGAAAGTGTTCCCGTCAAATTGGAAAATGCCTCCCGTACCCTTGGTGCGGGAGCATTTACAACATTTATACGCATTACTTTACCCTTGACCTGGCGGCACATGATTTTGGGTATTATCATGTGTACGGCCAGGGCCATCAGCGAATTCGGAGCGGTTGTCATAGTTGCCTATCATCCCATGACAGCACCTGTTATGATTTACGAAAGGTTCACCGCCTATGGACTCAAATACTCACAGCCAATTGCTGTCTGGTTGATTTTTATTTCATTTGTCCTGTTTGTTATTTTGCGCATGCTGTCAAAATCAATTGAGCAATAGTGAAAATTTTTACATGATCTATTTAAAAAATATCAATTTGACCCTTCCTTCTTTTGCACTTACGGATATTAACCTTTATATTCAAAAAAATGATTTTTTTTCACTTATTGGCCCCACGGGATCAGGAAAGTCTTTATTGCTGGAAGGAATTATGGGCCTTATTCCATTTTCAAGCGGGAATCTAATTCTTGAAAACCGTGATATTACAAGTCTTGCCGTTGAAAAACGAAACCTTGCCATTGTTTACCAGGATTTTGCACTCTTCCCCCATTTGGATGTTACACAAAATATATTGTATGGGGTTCCATATCATGGGATACCCAAACAGACCGCACAAAAAAGATTTGATTATCTTGTCTCAACACTGGGGCTTGGAAAAATTATTAAAAGATATCCCGAAAATCTAAGTGGCGGTGAAAAACAGAGGGTAGCCCTTGCAAGATCCCTGATTTTTAATCCGGACGTACTTCTGCTGGATGAACCTTTGTCTGCTTTGGATCCGGTTTTTCGTGAAGAGGCTAAACAGCTTTTAAAAAATATCCATGGGGAACTTGGAATCACGATGATCATGGTATCTCATAATTTTTCCGATGTGTTATACCTTGCCAACAGAGGTGCTATTATAAAGAACGGCAAAATCATGCAGCAGGGAGATATCATATCCATTTTTGAAAGGCCGAATTCTGAATTTACAGCTTCTTTTGTCGGGATGAAAAATATCAATCCCATTTGCCTGGAAAATGGGAAAATGGTTATTAAAGAAAATAATATTAAAATAATATTGGCACATAAGCCAAAGCATACTGATGAATATATGGGTATACGGCCTGAAGATATCTCTCTAAAAGCCTTTGACTCAGAGAAGTTTCAAAATCGCTTTAAAGGGGAAATTAAAAAAATAACCAGCAATGGGATATTTTTAAATATTTATTTGCAGACTGAAAATTTCCGGTTTGAAGCAATCTGGCCGAGAAGCTATCTTCGGGATCATGATCTTGAAATAGGTAAAACCGTTGTGTTTGGATTCCATCCTGAATCTGTCCATACTTTTTAAACCAATGGTCATAATCTATGAATTCAAAAGCAATTATCCTGTTTGTTCGGACTGTATCCGTTTGACATTATTATATTTTTTTTGTATAGTCCACACCTTTAAGTGACCTGTTACAAACTGATGAGGATCTGCCAATGAATGATGATATAAAGAAAACATCTGAAATACCACCTGAACAGATGAGCCTGAAAAGCCGGTTTAAGTTCAAGTGCCACAAAGGTGTTAAATGTTTTACCGATTGCTGCCGGGGCATTGATATAATGCTCACCCCCTATGATATTCTGACCATGCGTAAAAAACTGGACCTGACATCCGAGGAGTTTCTGGCTGTGTTTACCCAGCCCCAGATCCTTGAAAAAGCAGATATGCCAGTGGTGACCATGAAGCTTTTGGATGATGAAAGAAATTCCTGTCCCTTTGTTGAAGATAAGGATGGGTGTGTCATCTATGAAGATCGTCCCACGACCTGCCGGTACTACCCGCTGGGAGTAGGATCTTTGAGTTATTCAGGGGAGCAGGGTAAAAAAGATGAATTCTTTTTTACTGTGAAGGAAGCCCATTGTCTGGGTTTTGAAGAAGACCATGAATGGACCGTGGCTGAATGGCGGGAAGACCAGGGAGTTAATCTTCGGGATGAGGTCAATGACGGCTGGCTGGATCTTATGGTTAGGAAAAAATCACTTCCCGCCAGTATGAAGCTTACCGAAGAGAGTAAAAAGATATTTTTTATGGTCTGCTATAATATTGATAAATTTAAGGACTTTGTTTTTAAAAGTTCATTCCTTGATCGGTATGAAATTCCTGCCAAGAAAATTGAAGAAATTAAGGCCGATGAGGTCAAACTGCTTCAGTTCGGATTTGAGTGGCTCAATGCAACATTCTTTCAGACAGCCAAAGAGGAGTTCAAGGTTAAAAAATAGAGTTCCTTCTTTATTTGGGGTACTTAAGTTTAATAACTAAACAAGGGTCATGCAGTGTTTGCATGACCCTTGTTCTCTTTGAGGTTTGCCAGGTTCAGAACCCGTGTATCGGTCAGGTGCTCCGGTTAATAATCGTACCAGAGCGTTCTATGATATTCACTATTGTTGAGCCTTTCGTCAATGTCCAGGTGGAAGAAGTCAGCAATTGGTTTAAATATGTTTGGTGTGTCTGTCTGGACCTGCTTCATGGTTTCCAATACTCGTCTAAATCCTCTTTCTGTCATTTTTCCCAATGGTTTTCTGCAGGGCCCCGAGGGCATGCCCAAAAGCTGCATCATGGTTTTAAGGGGCAAAGGGTTCCTTGCCCGGCAGTTTACAGGGCCAAATTTTGTCTCTTCGTCAGTGGTCACCACCACAAGATCCAGCAGGGGCTTTAGATAGTTCTGGATTTTTAAGGCCTCATCATTTTTGCCCTGGTTGAGCAAGGTGACCATCTGTGTCAAGAATTTTGGCACTATATTGGCCATGACTGAAATGGAACCGCAGGCCCGGATTTCAGGGTCAGTCATCATGTCATAAACCAGTGCGTCATCCCCGGACAATATATTAAAGGTATCATCGCAGTATTTGCGGGTGAGCTTCATATTGTCAAGGTTGCCCGTGGCCTCTTTTACCGAGGTGATATTGGAACAATTTTCCGACAGGATGGCAAGATCCTGGGGCAGCATCTGGGCACCGGTTCTGCCCGGAATAATATAGGGAATGATGTCTAAATCTGGATATCGTTTTGCCACCACCTCGTAATACTCTTTTCTGATTTCAAGGGAACTTGGGCCGTTATAATAAGGGTCCACCATGAGAATCGCATCCACCCCTTCCCGGGCAGCATGGCCTGCGGCTATAATGGCTTCTTCGGTGTTGTTGCTGCCGGTTCCGGCGATGCAAAGACATTTACCCTTTGTCTGTTTTGCCGTAAGGGCAATGACATGGTCATGCTCTTTCCATTTGAATGTCGGACTTTCGCCTGTGGTCCCGGTTGCCAATATTCCGGTTATGCCATTTTGAATCTGAAAATCAATAAGCTGTTCCAGACCTTTTTTGTCCAGTTCTCCGGCCTTGTTAAAGGGGGTGATTAATGCGGTAAAGCATCCTTGTTCCATAACGACTTACTCCTGCATTGTAAAAAATAAATGATACCATTTAGGGTATTTTTAAAATCAGGTGCTATCACAAGTGGGGGGCTGGTTCAAGATTTATTATTCCAATCAAACACCTTGACACCTGTGTTGAGGATACTATTATATAAGGTTTTAAGCAGAAAACAATACAAAAATAGATTTAATATAAAGGAGTTATATATGTCAGATTCTCAAAGAACCAAACCTTTACCAAACAATGTGGACGAACAGATTTCAAACCTAAGGCATCAATTGTCCAGGAATACCGAGTGCGGCACCACCCATTACAACCTGGCCGTGGCTCTCATGGGAAAACAGGAATTTGTTGAGGCGGAAAATGAGCTTCACGAAGCCGTAGACTGTAGCCCCAGCCTGGCGGAAGCCTATGTGCTCTTAGGCGGTATCTGTCTTCAGAGAGGTGATTTGGAAGGCTGCTACAGGTTTAATCAGCGGGCCACTAAAGCCCGTGCCGGATTTGCAGAAGGGTATGGGAATATGGCCTTTGTGCTGCTCCAGCTGGTGGATGGTAAGAGTGACAAGGAAGACGAGGAAAAAGTGGACAAGGCCATTAAACATCTAAGAAAGGCCATTGGTCACAACAAGAAGTTTATCCAGGCATATACCACCCTTGGAACAGCTTATTTCATGAAGGGACTTGTTCCGGAAGGCATCAAAGCAAACCTTGAAGCCCTTAAGGTGGAGCCCAAATTTCCCGTTGCCCATAACAATCTGGCCGTGGCCTATCTTGAGAACAAAGAGTATGATAAGGCCATTGTTCATTGTGATGAAGCTGTCAGCTTGGGATTTGAAGTTGCCCCGGCTCTTCTGGATGAGCTTGCTCCCCATAGAAAGGCATGAGTATTAGCCCCTCATTTTCTTTTTTTATCCCGGGTGAGAAAGGCAGTATTTTCCCTGGTAGCCCCTTGTGGCAACTGCCATTGTCCGGGAATTCTTCCGGTTTTTCAAAGAATATTCAAGTCACCGATGCCGTACAGGAGTCTGGTCTGACTATTGGTGACTATTTTACGGCTGCCAGAACATTTTTGGAAAATAAAAATTGTAACCTGCTTGCCGCAGCCTTGTCTGACCTGGCAGGCAAGGGGGAGAATGGTCCCCTCCATGTTGTGGAGCTTTTTCTTGAAAAACATGGTGCCTTTTACCACCCAATTCGGGTAAAGGCTTGGTCGGAAGCCGGCCAGTCAGCCGAATTTGTGTTGAACGGAGCGGTTTCCGGGCCAGGACTGTCCCTGATAGAAAAGGAATACCAACTGCTGGCCAACCTTGAAAGCCATTTATCAACTGCTTACACGCCCAGGGTTTTTGGGGCGGGTACCCAGACCCTTGAAGTTGGGAACCCGGGTAGCTCTAATTTAGAAAAAAAGGATGTGGGGTTTTTTCTAGGGGAATGGTTTGGGGGATTTAGGGAGTTCCATATTTCAACCCTTGACGGGGAACGGAAGGTTGCTGTCTGGGCATCAAACGGGGATATCGATTATCTGCCCATGGAAAGGGCACAACTAATCTATGAACAGATAGCCTGTATTCTGACAGCCTATTATAATGTTGATACGGGTGAGCAGATTTTTCCCTGGCACCATGCTGCAGGGGATTTTGTGGTAAACCCGTTGGACCAAGGGTTTACAGTTAAGCTGATCACAGTGCGGGGTTATGATTCCTTAATGGAATTTGATGCGGGAACAGGCCCGGGGGAAATGATTTTACCATCCCTTCTTTTTTTCTTTTTAAACTTGACCCTAAGAATGCAGATTGACCGACTGGACGGTGTCGGGCCTTTGGTTTTTTTGGGAGAAATTGTTTTGGAAGCAACGGCAAGAGGCTTTTTAAGGGGGTTGGATGACAAGGCAGAAGAATCGTTGGCCCCACAGGAATCAGAGGGGATAGAGGAAAAAAAGGGAATGGTGGGGCTGAGAGAGGTTTTTGTTGAGTTTATGGCAGGGTTCAGCCGGGAACAGATAGAAAGTATCCTGATAAATTTGATAGAAGCATGGCCTGAAAATGCTTCTGAACGGACCCTGGCAGGTGCGTATCTTAAGTCCCACAGCGCCTTTGTTCATTCTCTGTTTAAAAACATGTAAATCACAGGATTTTTATTGACATGTGGAAACAGACATTCTATATCTGCAATGTTATTTTGCGTAAGAGGATTATTCTCAGGCGGCAATTTTTTTTAACTACGTGAAATAACAAAAAATTAGATTTTTGAATGAAGAGATTGGAAAATCTTCTCATTAATTGAGTGTAAATTAACTATTAACGGAGGTAAGTAAATGGCAAAACATGAGACTCCTTTACTGGACCAGCTGGAATCCGGCCCATGGCCTAGCTTTGTCTCAGACCTGAAACAACAGGCCGAAGTCAGAGCAAAGAATGAAGAAGGTGTTGAATTCCAGATCCCCGTGGATTGTGTAGACGATCTTTTGGGTGTTCTGGAGCTTTCTTACAAGCATGGCAGAACCCACTGGAAACATGGCGGAATTGTTGGTGTTTTCGGTTATGGCGGCGGTGTTATCGGTAGATATTGTGATCAGCCTGAAATGTTCCCTGGTGTAGAGCATTTTCATACAATGCGTGTGAATCAGCCTGCTGGTAAATACTATACAACAGAGTATTTGAGAACTTTGACCAAACTCTGGGACTTCAGAGGTTCCGGTGTTACCAATATGCATGGCGCAACAGGTGATATCATCCTTTTGGGTACCACAACTCCCCAGCTTGAGGAAGTTTTTCATACACTAACCCATGACATGAATCAGGATCTTGGCGGATCAGGTTCCAACCTGAGAACTCCTGCAGATTGTCTGGGTGAGTCCAGATGTGAATATTCATGTTATGACACCAATGCATTGGTTTATTTTTTGACCAATGAATTCCAGGATGAGCTCCATCGTCCTGCATTCCCCTACAAGTTTAAATTCAAACTTGACGGTTGCCCCAACTGCTGTGTGGCATCCATTGCCCGTTCCGACATGTCCTTTATCGGAACATGGAAAGATGATATCAGGATCGACCAGGATGCAGTTAACAAATATGTTGAAAACGATGCTGCTTATCCTGCAAATGCAGGCGCACACAGGGGCAGCAAAGATTGGGGCCCCTTTGACCTTGAAAAAGAAGTTCTGGGTCTTTGCCCTACAAAATGTATGAAGTTTGAGAATAAAAAACTTTCCATTGATACTGCCAATTGTACCCGTTGCATGCATTGTATCAATGTAATGCCAAGAGCCCTTAAAATCGGTAAACAAACCGGTTGTTCCATTTTGTGTGGTGCAAAGGCTCCGATTCTTGATGGTGCTCAGATGGGCTCTCTTCTTGTTCCGTTTATCGAAGTTAATCCTGATAATGACTATGAAGCAATCACAGAAGTCATTGAAAACATTTGGGATTGGTGGATGGAAGAAGGTAAGAACCGTGAAAGACTTGGTGAACTGATCATGCGTCAGGGATTCCAGAAACTTCTTGAAGTAACTGGTATTGAAGCTCAGCCACAGCACGTACAATACCCAAGAACCAACCCCTATATTTTCTGGAAAGAGGATGAGGTTGAGGGCGGCTGGGAACGTGACGTTGATGAATACAGAAAACACCATCTTAGATAGAAAGGGAGAATTATAATGGCATTTATTTCTACTGGTTATAATCCAGCCAAGCCGATGGAAAACAGAATTACTGACATCGGGCCAAAAGACCATAACGAATTTTATCCTCCTGTTATCAAAAAGAACAAGGGAAAATGGTCTCACCACGAAATTCTTGAGCCCGGCGTTCTTGTCCATGTGGCTGACTCAGGAGACGAAGTATATACAGTAAGAGCTGGTGGCGCACGTTTGATGTCCACTACTCATATCAATGAAATCTGTGATATTGCGGATAAACATTGTGACGGCCATGTCCGTTTCACCACCCGTAATAATATTGAGTTCATGGTTGACTCAAAGGATAAAGTTGAGCCCCTTAAAAACGATCTGGCTTCCAGAAAATTTGAGGGTGGTTCCTTTAAGTTCCCCATCGGCGGAACCGGTGCCGGTATTACCAATATCGTTCATACCCAGGGCTGGATTCACTGCCATACTCCTGCAACCGATGCATCCGGTACTGTAAAAGCTACCATGGATGAGTTGTTTGCTGATTTCCAGGACCAGAGACTTCCGGCACAGCTGAGGGTTTCCATGGCCTGCTGCCTGAATATGTGTGGTGCGGTTCATTGCTCTGATATCGCCATCCTGGGATATCACAGAAAACCGCCGATGCTGGATCATGAGTACCTTGATAAAGTTTGTGAAATTCCTCTGGCTGTTTCTGCCTGCCCCACGGCAGCACTAAAACCAGCCAAAGTAAAACTTGCAGACGGTACGGAAGTAAAATCAATTGCTATGAAAGATGAAAGATGCATGTACTGTGGTAACTGCTACACCATGTGTCCTTCCATGCCCCTTGCTGATACAGAAGGTGATGGTATCGTTCTCATGGCTGGCGGTAAGGTTTCCAACAGAATTTCCGATCCCAAGTTCTCTAAAGTTGTTGTTGGTTTTCTTCCCAATGAGATGCCCAGATGGCCTTCCATGACAAAGGCTATCAATCAGATGGTTAACGCCTATTCAAACGGCGCTAACAAGTACGAACGTCTGGGTGACTGGGCAGAAAGAATTGGCTGGGAAAAATTTTTTGAAGTATGCGAGCTTGATTTTACCCATCACCTCATCGATGATTTCCGTCAGCAGGCATACATGAGCTGGCGTCAGTCAACTCAGTTCAAGTTCTAATAGGTTTTTCCTATTGAACGTTAGCTGGTATATTATATGATAAAGCCGGAGAACTTTTAGTTCTCCGGCTCATCCATTTGATTGCAAAGGAGTATGACAATGAGTGATCTTCTTGATGATAAAGAAGCTGCAACCAAAGCGGTTGTGGATTGGATGACAAAAAAATCCAAAACCAAAACCAAGTTTTATTTTAAAGATTTTTATAAACTTTTTCCCGATGATAAACCAAGAATGATTAAAAAGGTTATCAATAAAATGGTTGTAGAGGAAGTCCTTGAATACTGGTCTTCCGGAAGTACAACCATGTATGGACTCAAGGGTTCCGGGATCCAGCATTCTTCCGAAAAAGAAGAATAAGAAAGTTAAGATTTTAGATAAGTAAAAACTATCCATGCAAAAGGTTGTAAAAAATGTCCCTGGAATTGTAATTGCAGGACTCAGGGGTGGCTCAGGTAAAACAATTATTTCCCTAGGAATAGCTGCTGCATGGAAAAGCTCAGGAATACGGGTTTCTCCTTTTAAAAAGGGGCCTGATTATATTGACGCCGGCTGGCTTTCTAAAGCAGCCGGCCGCCCCTGCTATAACCTTGATACCTTTTTATGTCTTCCTGAAGTTGTCCAGGACTCCTATCACATCCACTCCCAAAATTCGGATATTGCCGTGGTTGAGGGCAATCGCGGTCTTTACGACGGCATTGATATTGACGGCTCAACCTCCACTTCTGAACTTGCAAAGCTATTGAAACTGCCCGTGCTTCTTGTGCTGGACTGTACCAAAAGTACCAGGACCATGGCCGCTCTGCTCATGGGGTGTATGCAGTTTGATCCTGATATCAACATCTGCGGGGTGGTGCTCAACCGGGTGGCCGGCAAACGCCACGAGGGAAAAGTTCGGGCCAATATTGAGAGGTTCTGTAATATCCCGGTTTTTGGGGCCGTGCCCAAGCTTGCAGCCGAAGATTTTCCAGAGCGGCACATGGGGCTGGTCACATCCGAAGAGCACAGCTTTTCAGAAAATGCCATTGAAGCTACCATTAAGGTTGCCAGGGAAAATATAGATCTGGATAATCTGTATAAGACGGTGACAAGAGAAGATAAAGGGATCACAGAACCTGATACCCTGCCATCCCTGGAAACGCCTAATCCTCTTGAAAAAGATCATGTCACCATCGGCATTATCCGGGACTCAGCTTTTCAATTTTATTATCCGGATAATCTGGATGCCCTAAAAAATCTCGGGGCAAAAATAATCTTTATCAGTCCTTTGGAAGAAGAAAGTATTCCCGAGGTTCACGCCATTTACATGGGCGGCGGATTTCCAGAAACCCACGCCAGTAAGCTGGCAAAAAATAAGTCTTTCCGGGACAATCTCAAGGCATTATCCAGAAAAGGTCTGCCAATATATGCTGAATGCGGTGGATTAATTTTTTTGGGACAAAGTATTGAGCTTTCCAATATTGAATACCCAATGTCTGGTATTTTTCCCATCCGGTTCGGTCTGTCCAGAAAACCCCAGGGTCATGGCTATACCCGGGTGAAAGTCGCCCATGACAATCCCTTTTACAATAAAGGGGAGATTCTAAAGGGCCATGAATTCAGATATTCCAGAATACTTTCCATCGACTACCAGGACCATGAAATGGCCTTTCGAATGGAAAGGGGCAAAGGGATTCTTGAGAAAAAAGATGGATTTTTTAAGGACAATACCTTTGGTACCTATACCCATATTCATGCCCTTGGTTCTGTTTCCTGGGCCCCTTCACTGGTCAATAGGGCCAGGGTTTATAAAGAATCACTTAAAAAATAAAATTGGCTGCCCTGCCCTAGGTGAGTGACAAAACAGCCAATGAATATTCTGGACATAATCCTGGATAATTATGCCATAATAGCGATTAAGTCATCCTCTTCAACATCATCCCCTTCTTTTTTAACTATTTTATCAATAACACCGTCGCAGGGTGCATAAATTGGTGTTTCCATTTTCATGGCCTCGATAACAAGGATTTCAAGATCTTCTACCACAGAGGCGCCGGGTTGGACATTGATTCTTACAATTTTGCCGGTCATTGGTGCTAATACTTCAGTTGCCATTTTGTTCTCCAATTTTTATGTTTTTTATATTTGGTTTTACATGGATTTTATCCATGCACGCTGTTTTATCATGTCCCGAGGGTTACCCCCGGGAGTATTATTCTGTTCAGGAAGTCAGAAGGGTCACAAATATTCCCGCTGCGATGACCGTACCGATCACCCCTGCCACATTGGGCCCCATGGCATACATGAGCAGATAGTTTTTTTTGTCTGCCTCGGTGCCGACCTTATGGACCACCCTGGCTGCCATGAGGACTGCAGACACACCTGCCGCCCCTAAAAGTGGGTTTATCTTGTTGCTGGAAAACAGATTCATTACCTTGGCCAGCAATATTCCGGTGGCTGTACTTATGATAAAGGCACAAAGACCCAGGCCGAAAATGAAGAGTACCTTGGGCTGAAGAAATACTTCGGCATTCATGGTGGCGCCAATGGGTAATCCCAGAAAAATTGTAACAATATTCATTAATTCATTCTGGGCGGCATTTTTTAATCTTTCAACAACCTTGGCCTCCCTGAAAAGATTGCCCAGCATCAGCATGGCAATAAGGGGAGCCGAAGCCGGTACCAGCAGAATGATTAAAAAGGTGGAAACAATGGGGAACAAAAGTTTTTCCCGTTTGCTTACTTTCCTGGCCTTTTTCATTTTTATTTTACGCTCGGCCTCGGTGGTCATCAGCCGCATAATTGGCGGTTGAATAATGGGAACCATTGCCATATAAGAATAGGCTGCAACGGCACAGGCCCCCAAAAGCTGGGGGGCAAGTTTAGATGCTAAAAATATGGTGGTGGGCCCGTCAGCACCTCCGATAATACCGATTGTAGCGGCTTCCATGATGTTAAAACCCATGGCGTGGGCAACAAAAAAGGTGAAATATACCCCTGCCTGGGCGCCTGCACCCAGGAAAATAAGGCGGGGATTGGCCAGGAGGGGACCAAAATCCGTAAAGGCCCCAATTCCTAAAAATATGATGGGGGGAATGATTTCCCAATGGATGCCGTATTCGTAGAATTTCCATAATAACCCGTGTTCCGGGGTCATCAGTCCGCTCAAGGGAAGATTAGCCAGCAGTATCCCAAATCCAATGGGCAGCAAAAGAAGGGGCTCATAATCTTTTTTTATGGCCAGATAAATCAAAACCAAGCCAATTACCCACATGAGAACCATACCAGGTGTCAGATAGACAAATCCGGTTGTCTTTATTAAGGTGGACAGAGGGCTGATCATGGACGGTCCTCCTTTACTTTTTCCGGAAACCGATTCGATATCAAGGCGGTAATTTTGATGGACAGATAGATGAGTGTCATACCAAAAAATACACCGCTAATACCGCCTATAAAGATAAAACCAGCTGACATCAGAAAATCTCCTTTTAAAATCAATAAACTATTATGCTATGCGTTACTATGTATCGCATATCGTTCTTTTTAAATAACAATTCCCCTTCTGTTTCGTCAAGCCTTTTTTAAAAAGCCCTTTACTTTTTTCCGGGCTTGTATCAGGTTATAATATTTTTTACAGGTCTTAAAATCGTCAAATGATCCGGGATGGCCCAGTATACTGGCTGGTTAAAGGAGAAATAAAATGAGTGGCAGTGCAGATCGGGAGTTTGTAAATTCCCTGGCAAAGGGTCTTAATTTGTTGATGTGTTTTACAAAGGACCGACCGGTGTGGAGTTTGACGGAAATGGCCAGGGCCAATGGGATGAATCTACCAACAGCCAGACGCTATCTTTATACATTTACAAAATTGGGGTTCATGGTAAAGGACGAGACTTCCAGGACCTTTCAGCTGACCTCCAAGGTCATGCAGCTAGGGGGCTGGGTCTTTGAGTCCATGGGCCTTCGGGACCGGCTGATGCCCTTTATGAAATCCATCAGAAACGAGATGGATGTCACCACCCATTGTGCGGTTCTGGAAGGAATACAAATCGTTGCAGTTGAAAGGATTCTATCTTCCGATGTGGTTAATATCGATCTTTCCGCAGGCTCCAGGCTTCCCATCCACGCCACTTCTCTGGGAAAGGCCATTGTGGCATTCATGGATCACAAGGAACAAAAAAAAATAGCGGCCCTGCTGGAGTTTAACCAGCTTACCCCCCACACCATCACAGACGTGAAATCATTTTTAAGGGATTTAAAAACTACCCGTTCCCGGGGGTATGCCGTGGCCGACCAGGAACTTAACATAGGGTTAAAGACCCTGGCAATACCGATATTTAATAAAAAAGGCCAGGTTGAAGCATCTTTCGGGGTTTCTTTCCCCTTGTCCAGAACCCAGGAACCCGGTTTTGAAGACCTGTTGATGGAGCGGTTGTTTGAGGTTAAAAACAAGGCATAGCTGATTTTGAGTCAGCCACGAGAACTAAAAAAAGGGGACTTTCCCGGAAGGAAAATCCCCTTTTAATAATGGTATAACTGCCTTAAGAAACCGGCGGTTATTATTTTATTTTTGGATGGCACTTGCTGCATGAAGCAGGGGCAGGGCCCTTCATTCCTTTGGGATCACCTTTTTCTTTGTTAAAGGCTTTGTGGCAGTCGATACAGTTTTTATGCACTGCATTTTCGTGGACCATGATATCTTTTTTGTTTTTCTTGTCTTTTTTGAATTTGTTGTGACATTCGGAACACTTCTGAACATCATCACCCATTTTGATATCAAGGGCTTTGCCATCTTTATCATGGTGGCATTCACCACAGGAAAGCTTATAATCATTGATATGTTTTGCATGGGTGAACACTGCTAGTTCATATTTTGGGGGCGCTTTTCTGCGTTTTTTGTAGCCATCTGTTTCCATGTTAAAGCTATCTTTTACTTCAGTTCCTGCATGGAGGCCCGTTGCAACAAAAATCACAGCAATTCCTGCAGCCAACAGTAGTGTGATCAATCTTTTGTTCATAACTCGTCTTACTCCTTTAATAATTAACGATTTACTTTGCCTTTTTACCGGTAACAGGTTCTGTCCCCGGTTTGTTATTAAAATTTATCTATTTTTACACATAAAGGGCCTTTAAAGTCAATACAAAACAGGCCAGTTTAGGCGTCAGAGGATGGGTCCTTGTCCTGGGATTCATTATCGGAAGTATCATTCTCCGGATTAACCTCAACATTGTCCTTCCCACTCTCATCCTCCTCTTCCGGGTCTTCAACCACTGCTTTTTTCCCAAAAATTCTGGCGCCGATAATACTGATTTCATACAAAACCATCAGGGGCAGGGCCATCATGATCTGGGTGACCACGTCGGGTGGAGTAATCAGGGCAGCCCCAACAAAAAAGAGCAGTAGGGCATATTTCCTGTTTTTCTTTAAAAAATCAACTGTAACAAGCCCCATGCGGGCCATAAAGGTGAGCACCAGAGGCAGTTCAAATACAAGCCCAAATGCCAACAGCATTTTAGATGCAAACCCAAGGTATTCCTTCATGGAGGGCATTGCATGGATGGTATCTGTGGCAAATCCTAAAAAGAATTTAAACCCATAGGGGAATACAATGAAATATCCAAAGGAAGAGCCAAGCAGAAAGAAGAAAACAGATAAAACAACAATGGGCAGCAGATATTTTTTTTCGGTCCGATATAATCCCGGGGAGATAAACATCCAGAATTCGTAAAACAGGACAGGACTGGCCGCCATAATGCCGGCCAAAAAGGATACTTTTAAATAGGTGAAAAATGCTTCGGGCAGGCCTGTGAAAATCATTCTCGCATTTCCAGACTCTCCCATGGCCGTCACCAGGGGGGCAATCAGGATTTCAAAAAGTTTTTCCTTGAAAAAATAGGCGCAGGCAAATCCGATACTAACAGCAATAAAGGAACGGACCAATCTATCCCGTAGCTCACCCAGGTGCTCTGTAAAAGGGCTTTTATTTTCTTCGCTCATGGCTATTTATTTTTATTCTCAGGGTCTTTGGGAGTGGCAGAATCCGGTCCCTTGGGACTTGTATCCGGCTCCTTGAAGGTTGCATCCGGGGTTTCTCCGCTGCTATCCGAATTTTCGGCGGGTGGGGCATCACCGGGTTCAACAATGGTTTCTTTGTTGACTTCCTTGATAACATCTTTTAGATCAGAGGCGGGTGTTTCAATATCTTTAAGGGTTGTTTCCACATCAATGCTTCTTTTAAAATCCTGGGCAGATCGTTTAAACTCCCCCATGGCCCGGCCCAGGGTTTGGGCAAGTTCCGGCAGTTTTTTAGGGCCGATGACAATGAGGGCAATTGCCAGGATTAAAAGAATTTCAGGCATTCCTAGACCAAACATTTTAATTCAAACTCCTTTATACAATTACTTTTATTGTGAACCTTGGAGTTTACACTGAATTGTGTCCCAGTGTCAACCATAAGGCAGTCAGTCTTTTTTATTGTTTTGATTTTTATTAGTAGGCCTTTTTTGGGGCCTGGGTTTGCCTTTATATGGTCTTTTTTTTCCTCTATATGGCGGCTTGTTACCCTGGTTTTTTCTGACCGGTTTTTTTTGAATCGGTTTTGGTTTGGGCAGGGGTTTATCAAGTTCTTCGGAGGGGTATTCACATTCAATCTTGTGGCCCAGTACCGCTTCGATTTTCGGGATTTCGAATGAACTCATTTCATCGGCAAAACTGATGGAAGTTCCTGTGGCACCGGCCCTGCCTGTTCGGCCGATTCTGTGGATATAATGCTCTGGTTCAATGGGCAGGTCATAGTTGATAACATGGCTGATATCGTCAATGTGCAACCCCCTTGCTGCAACATCCGTGGCCACCAGGAATTTGATCCTGCCGTTTTTAAAATTGTCCAACACCTTGAATCTTTTGTCCTGGGCAACATCCCCGGACAGTACGCCGCATTTTTGGCCGTATCGTTCTAATTTTGAGGCAAGGTATTTGGCTGTGTCTTTCCGGTTAACAAAGATAAGCACCCGTTGTAGGTTTTCGCTGACCATGAGGTTGTAGACATTTTTAAATCTGTCTGTTTCCGTGGTCAGGTAGATCACCTGGCGGATGGACAGGGCTGCTGCCTGGTCTGGATCAATCTCTATCCGCACGGCCTCCTTGGTCCAGGAATCTGCAAGGCGCAACACCTCGTCGGTGAGGGTGGCGGAAAAAAACAGGGTCTGGCGCTTGTCTTTGTGGGGTGTCATGTAGACCAGTCTTCGCACATCCGGGATAAACCCCATGTCCAGCATCCGGTCTGCTTCATCAAGAACAATGATCTCCACACGGGAGAGGTTGATAAGTTTTTTGCTGATAAAGTCCAGCAGCCTTCCCGGGGTGGCAGCAACGACATCAACCGGTTTTTCCCTGAGTATGGTCATTTGCTGGTTATAGCCTGTGCCGCCGAAAACAGATAGAATTCTCAAGTGAGAGTATTTGGCAAGACCGTTAAAATCTTTTTCGATCTGGTGAACCAATTCCCTTGTGGGGGCCAGGATCAGGGCCCGGGGCATCCCCTTCTTGGGTTTAAAGGGTTTTTCTATAAAACTTTTTATTATGGCGATAAGAAAGGTGGCGCTTTTGCCGGTACCGGTCTGGGCCTTTGCCGTGGCATCCTTTCCTGTAAGGGTATGGGGAAGCAGCTTGGCTTGGATTTCGGTACAATATTTGAACTTTAAGTCGCAAATGCCATGCATCAGGCTTAGGGGAAGATTAAGATCGTGGAACCTGGTCTTTTCTTCTTCGGGATCTACCTGGAATCTTTCCAGGGTCCATGCTTTTTTTGGGCTTGGGGGCTTTGCTTTTTGATGGGGTGATGGGGTGGCAATAGGTTTTGGGTTCGGGGCCGGCTCTAATGTCGGTTTTATTGTAGACTTTATTGTTGGCTCAGTTTTGGGGCTGGGAGAGGGCCGGAGATTTTTTCTTGCCTTTTTTTCTGTGAACAGGTTCTTTAAAAATAAGAATAGTCGTTTCAATAGTGTGCTCTTTTTTAGGTTTGTAAAAATATTAACTGCCTGTATGTTACCATGGTGTAACAGACAGACAGTCGTTTGAAAAGCAAAATCTATTCCAAAGGGATTTTATCCCCCGGCCACCAGGGGGAGCAATTGGAGTATTGAATTGTCCGGTACAAGTGTTGCGGAAAATTTGGGACTGGACACCAGCCTGCCGTTGAGGCGGACCACTGAACAGAACCTGGCAGCCTTCACTTGTTCCAGAATGGATGCAATGGTCATCTCCTTTGACCATTGCATCTTTTTTTCATCAACCTCTATCATTATATAAGAGCCCTGGGCTTATTTAATTCCGTTTTTCTTGAGAACTTCCAGAACTTCAGGATAATCAATGCCCAGACGTTTGACGGTCTCAATGGTGGGAATGCCGTTTGAAGTCCAGCCCCGGCGTTCATAAACCGCATCCTTCAGCAGTTCATATTGTTCTTCCCTTTTCTGCCGGAGGGCTGCAACCTTGGCCTGGGTATCCATTTCAGAAATATCCATGCTGTATTTTTCAATGAGCTGGGTGTCATAGCGTTTGGCCCGGGATTTATATTCTTCCACTGTTACAGGACCCATGGAACGATAGGGTACGGTGTCATGTTCCCTTGTGCCGTATCCCATTTTCAGGTTAAAGATGCGCTGGAAATTATAGACCGCCTCGCTCATGGTGATAAGATCGTCGGGTCCTACCTTGCGGCCTGTTACCGCAGAAAAGAAGTCGGAATACCATCCCACATGCTTGATAACCTTTGCAGGCTCGTCCGTGTTTTTATTGTCTTCAGGTACAATATCATTCCAGGGAAGTTTGCACAGCCCGCACAGGCCGAACCAGGTTCTGAACATTGGGAACCAGTGAAGGGCTTCTGCCTTTTCTTCAAAACTGGGCATGAAATTATGTACCATGTCAAGGAAGATCAGCCAGGCTTCGTCATGCTGGGGTCCCTTGAGAGCAAGGCCGTAACCTCCCTGCTGGGCCAGGGATTCCTTGGTGATATATTCAGAAAACTCAAGCCCTTTGGATTCCATGCCAATATCCTGCATAAAACTAGAATCTGCGCCAAACTTTTTTGCAAATATTGCTTTCATCCGGCGGATTCCCTTGCCCACAATGGCGCCAAACCCTTCTCCCCTTGCCATCTGGTGAATCAGCTCCAGGGTGTTATACCTGCTGCCAAAGGAAAGGTCCATGCCCCCGGTATGGTCAAGGGTGATAAGCTCGTTCTCAAAGCATTCCATGACAAATCCGATGGAGGTTCCCACGGAAATGGTGTCCAGTCCATAGGCATCACAATAGAAATTGATTTCAAGGATGGTCTGGGCGTCGAATATCCCAAGGTTTGATCCGCATCCTGCCACTGTTTCATATTCAGGTCCGTCCACAAAAACCTTGGTGCCCCTGTAAGGGCCTGTAAATGGGGAAAAATCTTTTACCCCGTGGGCACAGGCCACGGTGCAGCCCCTCCAGCATCCGTCAAATCCCTTGTCAAAGATGTGCTGGAATACATCTTCACCGATTACATTGCTTTCCGGGTGGGAACCGAATTTAAAATTGTGGACCGGCAGGCAGTCGTGGTCGTTCATAATGGGAATAAGATGGGTGGTGCCGACAACTGCCATTCTATTTTGTTTGGGGTCAAGGGTGGAAATCTCCTTGGCATGGGCCTTGGTCACTTTTTTGAGTGCGGTAAGGTCGGCAGGATTGTTGGATTTCATGGACACTGACCCGTACCTTGCCACAACAGCCTTGACTTTTTTATCGGCAAACACAGTGCCGATGCCTCCACGGCCGGCCTGTTTGTACCGGACCATCTTTCTGCCTGCATCCCACCAGGAAAAATTTAAACATCCGAAAAAGGTTTTTTCAGCACCGGGTCCTGCTGTGACAACCGAAACATTAACCGGTTTTGCCTCATCAAAATAATGGGTAAGGGCAGCGGACATTTCATAGGAATCTTCGGGAAGGTCAGAGGCCAAAAAGACCTTGATTTTATTTTCAATGCCGTCAATGAGAATGACGGTGTCTTCTTCCGCCTTTCCGTCAATTTGAATTACATCAAAACCCGCAAATTTTTTGTAGGGACCAAAGTACCCTCCCACATTTGAATCAATGGGTACGCCGGTTAAAGGTGAGATGGTGGTCACTATGCTTTTTCCACCACCCGGGTATCCCGGGGTTCCGCCAAGGGGGCCGGAGGAGATGCAAATTGCGTTTTCAGGGGAATCCCATTTGGTGTCTCCTGAGACTGCATTCCACATCATCCACAGGTCATAGCCCTTGCCGCCGATGAATTTTTCCTTTACAGCCTCTTCAATGGGGTTGATGGAAATATCTGTTGTGGTAAGATTGACACGAAGGGAAAAATCTGTATACCCCTTGTTAACCTCTGCTCGTTCATAGGAGACCGATGTTGTCTCTTTAAGATTTAGTTGACCCATTTTTTAACTCCTTAATTATTATATTTATAATTTATTTTATATTTATGACCTGCGGATCTGGCAAAACCTGCAACCTAGGTTCCTTATGAATTTATGTATACCATATATGAATCCTTGGGTATAGATATGCAACATATCTCCAAGGCATTGAATGGTTTAACCATTACTAAACTATTCCCATGGGCTTGTCAACCAGAGAATCAACCCAAACTAAAGGCAGGGCCGGGTTGCATC
>DAOWDR010000433.1 GCA_030638935.1 Desulfobacteraceae bacterium
GAGAAAACTTTGCGGCGTTTGACATTAAGTTGGACAAAACCTGCATTAATCTATTTTTATCCCCATTAACATTAATTTCACCAGTACATATTACGCATCCCATAAGGTGGCCCTGGAGAAACAAGGAGTGACATCTTAAAACTGCCTCCTGGGTTATCCCACCGCTCAGTTCCACTATTGCAGATTCATAGGTATCTTTGGTGTCATTGCTGATCTTGCCGATGATGGTTTTGATTTCATCTTTCTTAACAACCGGCTCTACCATAAGGGTTATACCGTTTTTTAGAATAGGGCGCCCCTCTATCTGGGCAAAAAAAATATGGCCTTTTTTAATAACGCAGCTCCCGGCATTTAATACACAAAAAGAAGGTTTGTCCGGCTGGATGGGGTAGCCTAAAACGTCTTTTCCGGGCTTTCCTTCCTTTCCGGGAATTATCTTCGCCAGAATACTGCCTTTTTTGATGAGAATAGGGTCGCTGTTTTCTTTTTCAAAATAGAACTGGATACTCTCATTGGTACTTTGCTCTGGCGGATACCCTTTTGCAACATTGATCTGAGATTTTTTTTCTGCTTTTTGAATAAATTCTTCCAAAACAGCATCATCCACAACACCGAATTTTATCCCCACCCTTCTAAGCCAAATTAAAAATTCATAAATAGGAATTGCTTCCTCTATTTCCCTTCGTTTTTTTACAAAGGCTCCAAGGCCATCTTTGGAGATACTGTATTCAAATAGCCTGTTAAGTTTTTTAGAAATCTTAATTTCTGATTTAACTGTATACAGGGCTTTTTCAAGGTCAAATCCCCTTTTTTCAAATTGTTTTTGCTCTAAAAGAATCTGTAGAATATCATCATAAGATAAATCAGCTGTTTCCTGGAGAATTTCACCGATGAAACGAGGTTCTTGTTTACTTATTTCATTTTTTTGAATTTCCAAAGCAGCATTTACCTGCTCTATTGTAACCAATTCTCTTTTAATGGCAAGGACCCCGAACCGCTTGTTGATAACATCCTTTTGCCTTTGAGTCTCGCCCAGGTCATTTAAGGCATCAAAAAGTTTTTCATCTTTAATTCTATTTTGGGTCAATAAAATCGCAACCCGATCACTATTGGTGATGCTCCCATTCCCAACCAAAATATCCCCGATTTTCATATTAATCCGGTTTTTTTCGAAATATGCTTTTTGATTTTTAAGGGCATTGGCAACCTCTTTTTCCGAGGCCAGGCCGTTTGCAGTGGCAAGCATCCCAAATTGTTGATCATTACACTGAATTTGCAAGTGCCTGTCAAAAGCCAGTAGATACTCTATCCTTTTATCTGAGATAAGATTCTCTTGCTTGAAAATATCTGTTACATTGATGCATGAATCTTCCTTGGATTTTTCTTCCAAAAGCCTGATTGTCTTTTCTTTTTCAGAGGAAGTGATGAACACGCAGTCAGAGGCCAGTCCGATAAGGCGCATATTCTGTTCATAAGTATTTAAAGTTGTGGCTACTGAATCCATTGTTCTCTTTTTAAAATAACCTTAATTATGCTATCAGCTTTTTGTGTTCCCTTCATAACCTTACTCCGTTTTATTTAGACTTATTGAACAAGTGTCGGGGCTGGTTTGAGTTGGCTGTTATGGGCCCAGAAAAACCGGGTTTTCCCTTTGGAATTTTCCCCCTGGATGTATCCTTTTGTGATAAGGTCATTCATGGTGGATTCAGTGAAATCAGGATCAAAACCTGTCATGGTGGAAACTTGTGTTGAAAGTTCCTTAAAAGCCTTGTTGCGGTTGGTGTCGAACATTAAATGCTGCTCAAAAAAGTCCTGGGTCAAAAGTTTGAAAATCATCACCATGCGATAATGGCCCCCCACCTGCATCTGTTCATGGAGGGTTGCAGTTTTATTTTCATATTTGACTTTAAGGGCTTCCCAGTCTTCCCTGTTCTGCTCACCGGCATCATGGATAAATGCATCCATCTGTTCAGGGGAAAGAGAAGATGTTTTGACAATGGACCTGTTGGCATTGTACTGGTCCCAGTCATGGGTGATGATTTCAAGATCATAATCGGCGATATCCTCTCTGACAGAGGTCCCGGGAAAAGGAGACAGGAAATGAAAGGCAGATTCGATCTTAAGTTCTTTTTGTAATTTCAGGGAATCATTCATGGTTTCACGGGTCTCTCCTGGAAGTCCTACCATAAAAGAGGCATGCCCCCTGATCCCAGCTTCCTGACAGGCGGCTGCAGCCTTTTGGGCCTGGGCAATGGTAATCCCTTTTTTGACCCGTTTGAGCATCTCAGGGTTGCCCGATTCAATGCCGAAACTAACGGAATGGCATCCGGCACTTTTCATCAGCTTAAGGGTCTTGGTATCGATGGTATTCACCCGGGAAAAAGCACTCCATGAAATATTTAATTTTCGCTTCACAAGTTCATTGCACAATTGGGCGACCCGGCGTTTGCTGGCCGTGAACAGATCGTCGGCAATGTTGATGACAAAAATTCCAAGGGAGCACAATTTTTCAATTTCGTCGGCAATCTGGCCGGCAGAACGAAAACGGACCTTCCGGCCCACCATGCGGCGGCCAAGGCAAAAGATGCAATGGTTGGGACAACCCCGGCTGGTAATGATGCTGACGGGGTATCCCAGGGCCTGGTACCGGGCCATGGGCAGCAAATGGCGTGCCGGCAGGGGTAGCGCATCCAAATCCTGAATAAAATGAAGTTGGGCAGTCCTTAAAATTTGGCCCTTGTCTTTAAATACTATTCCCGGAATGGTGTGCCATTTTTCCCGGTGATAAATTACTCCCAGCAGTTCTGTGACCGTGGCTTCGCCCTCACCCTTGACAATGATGTCGATTTCCGGGTAAAGGGCCAGGGTATTTTCGCTGTCAAAGGAAACATGGGGCCCCCCCATGAGGGTGATGATATCCGGGTATGTCTGCTTTACTATGCGCAGGATGCCTGCTGCCTGTTTGAAATTCATGGTGACACAATTGGTACCCACAATATCCGGACCAAAGGATTTCAGCTCTTCTTTGAGTTTTGTTTCTGAATATCCCCGGACAATGTAGTCGAGAATGGTCACTTCTGCTCCTGCCGCTTCACAGACAGCGGCAATATAGGTTAGCCCCAAAGGTGGTGACGGGACCTCTTCTAACGGGTAAGGCGGAGCAATCAAAGCTATTTTCATTCAGATATTCCTTTGGTTACAATACTAAAAAATCCTGGCCTTGACTACCGGCTTGATTCCCATCCAAGGGAAATGGGCTGACACCAATGGGTATGTTGCTTTCATCAATTTTTGAACCATTTATTCTTTATGATATCAAGTCTTCCATTTTTAAGAAGTCGTTTTTTACCTGTATCAAAAGCGTTTAAAATTTCTTTCCCATTTGGATTATTTTTAAGTGCTACCAAATATTCCGGGGTGGAATCAAATGAGGGAAGCTTTCTATATTTAATACTCCAGTTCTCCTGTTTTAAAATATAGTCCCAATTATATTCGTAACCAAGGAATCCATCAAGCCGTTTAGCACTTAGCATTTTAAATCCCTGTAAAATTGTTGTTACATCATGTTTTTTTATACCATCAGTTGCCTTCCATTTATCTCCATAGTTAAACCCCCGTTTTACCCCGATTTTGAGTCCTTTTAATGACTCCAACCCCTTCCATTCAATTTGGCTATCCTCGCATACATAAACAATAAAATTTGCCTGGTTGATAGACTCTTCAGAGTAATTAAAGACCTTTTGTCGTTCTGAATTTTTACCCGTTGGAAAAAGAACATCTACTTTTCCTGTTTTGACATTTTGCATAGCCCTTTTCCAAGGAGTAATTGTCAAATGGATGGTATATCCCATCCCATGAAAGCTGTCCCTTAAAACATCCCAGCTGTAGCCTTGGAATCCAACAGCATCGTCACCTGCTGGAATTATTTGATTATTTTTGACTTTTCCCTCAGCCATGCAAAAAGGAGCATAATCTATCAAGGTTGCAATTTTAACTATTTTTTCCCCGGCATAGCTTAAGGAACTGATTGCCAACAAAAAAAGAATTGTAAAAACAATATATCGCATTTTACTCTCCTTTTTTCATTATTAATTTTTTCCCGGGCAACAAAGCAAATTGTTCTGGGGTTAGCTGCATATCGTATCTCTTTGAATAAAACACATTTTGAAACTTGAAAAATATGGTCCATAATTGAGTATCAAGCCCCTTTGATGATGTAAAGGCATATTCTGTTTTTTGAAACAAACACTGGATTTAAAATTAAGCAGAGGCGATGTGGAGGCAGGTCACTTGGATCTTTTTGATCCTTTTCTTGACAAAGAGGAAGTTCTTATCCTAAATACGAACATATTGATTGTTTACTAACCTTAAAAAAGGGGAAAATAGATTGAAAAAATTATTGCTTATAGGGTTGTCCATTGTTCTGACGGTTTCCACAGCCTGGTCAGGTACACTTGAAAATGTTCAGAAAAAAGATGTTTTGACCTGCGGCATCAGTGAAGGAGTTCCCGGATTTTCAATTCCTGATTCCACAGGACAATGGGTGGGCTTTGACGTTGATATGGCCAGAGCGGTGGCAGCTTCGGTTCTGTCCGATCCCAAAAAAGTAAAATTTGTTCCCCTGGCATCCAAACAAAAAATCATTGCCGTGTCTTCCGGCCAGGTTGACCTGACATCCAGAACCACCACCTGGACCATGAAAAGAGACGCAAAACAAGGGGTGGATTTTACTAAAATCGTCTTTTATGACGGCCAGGGATTTATGATTTCCAAGGCTCTGGGGGTGGATTCGGCCGCAAAAATTGATGGGGCCACCGTCTGTGTAACTGCCGGCACAACATCCGAGCTTAATCTTGCTGATTTTGCAAGAGCCAATGACATTAATATCGAAGCCCTTGTGTTTGACGGCAAAAAAGAGGCTCTCAGCGCCTATTCCACCGGCCGGTGTGACTGTTTTACCACTGATTTAAGCCAGCTGGCTTCCCTGAGAACCACCCTTGCCAATCCCCAGGATCACAAAATCATGCCGGAAGTCATTTCAAAGGAACCCCTGGCTCCCCTGGTGCGCCATGGAGACAACCAGTGGAAGGATATTGTTACCTGGGTCATCAATGGCCTCATTGCTGCTGAAGAGTCCGGCATTACCCAGGCCAATGTTCTGGAAATGAAGGGAAAATCAAAAAACCCGGTTATCCAGCGAATGCTTGGTAAATCAGGCGACACCGGCAGCTACCTCGGGCTTGATCAGGATTGGCTGGTCCGGGCCATCCAGGCAGTTGGCAACTATGGTGAAATTTATGATCGCCATTTCGGCCCAGAGACAAAATTAAACATCCCCAGGGGTGTCAACAAATTGTGGACCCAGGGCGGGCTTCAATACGCACTGCCCATCAGATAATTTTCCCGTACTTAGAAAAGGGGACCCCGGGTCCCCTTCATTTTTACCAAGGCAGATCTTTTGAAAAAACCGGTATTATCAATTTCAAAATCCCTCATTACCACTCTTGTGCTCCAGGCAGCGGTTATAGGTATCATTCTTTATGCAGCCCATGGCCTGTTGGTCAATACCCAGGCAAACCTTGAGGCCAGGAACATTGCGTCGGGCTTTGGATTTTTGTCTTTGGAATCCGGGATGCCCATCAGCAATTCCCTGTTGCCTTACTCGCCGGCAGATTCCTATGGATATGCTTTTTTTATGGGAATACTCAATACCATTTTTGTGGCAGTCCTGGGTATTTTTCTGGCCACCATCCTAGGAATAGTGATTGGTGTTGCCAGGGTGTCCGGGAACTGGCTTATCTCAAAACTTGCCGAGATCTATGTTGAGGTGTTAAGAAATATTCCTTTACTTCTGACCCTATTTTTTACCTATACCATTGTTCTTGCTGCCCTGCACATTCCCAAAAAAAGACTGCCCCCCTTTACAGGCTTTTTTTTAACAACCGGGGAATCTATCTTCCCAGGCCCATACCCGAACCTGGCTTCTGGCTTGTTTGTCTGGCGGTCCTGGCAGGCATTATCACAGCCCTTCTGACCCAGGGGTTTGCCACCCGGCTCCATAGGGATTCCGGTCGGATTATTCCAGCCTTTTCCCTGGGGCTAATTGCCATGGTTTCCATTCCCGCCGTGACCTGGTGGTTTACAGGGGGGCCCCTGTCATGGGAATCGGCTTTGCTAAAGGGATTTAATTTTAAAGGGGGCCTGGTCATCCGGCCTGAATTTTCCGCCCTTATGATAGGCCTTGTATTGTATACAGCCGCTTTTATCGGAGAAAATGTAAGAAGCGGTATTCAGTCCGTTGGCATTGGCCAAATTAATTCCTCCAATGCCCTTGGATTAACCCCGGGCCTCACCATGCGAAAGGTAATTCTTCCCCAGGCACTTCGGGTTATTATTCCAGCCACCACCAATGATTATACAAGCCTTGTGAAAAACAGTTCCCTGGCAGTTGCCATAGGCTATCCCGACATGGTCTCCATCGGCGGTACCATTATTGGCCAAAGCGACCAGGCAATAGAAGTGATTGCCATGTGGATGGGGGTTTATATGACCATCAACCTGATGGTTTCAATGATCATGAACTGGCTGAACGCAAAAGTCCAGCTCATTGGAAGGTAAGCATGACACTCCCTGATACCAACCAACCCCATGACATCAAGGCACTGCATATTTTCAAACCCATGCCTGACCTTCCCGCACCCATGGAATCCGTTGGTGTTATAGGGTGGATCAAAGAAAATCTTTTCAGCAGCAAGATCAACTCCTTGCTCACGGTTGTGGCAATTATCTTTTTATGGAAAAGTATTCCCCCACTGATTTCCTGGGCAATTATTGATGCTACCTGGAGTCTGTCTCCTGGGCCAGACTCTGTAAATACAGGCGTTACTATTAAAACAGGTGCCTGCTGGACATTCATTTTTGTAAAATTCAGGGTGCTGATGCTGGGACTTTACCCGGAACAATTTTTGTGGCGCCCGGTTCTGGCCTTTGTCATCTTCGGTCTTGTCTGTATAGCAACCGCCCGAAGAATGCTTTCCACAAGGCTATTAATGGGGCTATGGTTTTTCTTACCCCTGCCCCTGTTTTTTCTGATCAATGGAGGAATAGGTCTTAAAACCATAGAACAGTCACTGTGGGGCGGTCTGATGTTAAGCACTGGACTTGCCGCCATCGGTATTATCATGTCCATCCCCATCGGAATATTATTGGCCCTTGGCCGGAGATCAGACCTACTCCTCATAAAATCGCTGTGCATTGGTATTATTGAATGTATCCGGGGGGTCCCTTTGATCACCATTTTGTTCATGGCCTCTGTCATGATGCCC
>DAOWDR010000418.1 GCA_030638935.1 Desulfobacteraceae bacterium
ATTGAAACCGACCTTGCCACGGGCCTTGCCATTGAATCCAATGCCTATCGGGTAACCATCCCCACAGAAGACAGGATAGAGGGGCTCACCGCATTCAGAGAAAAAAGAAAACCTGTATATAAAGGGAGATAAAATAATCCATGACACAAACAAGTGCATTCTGGGAAAACGAAGAAGCAACTCTTTCGGCCCGTCAGCAGGAAGCCATCTGGCCCGGGGGCCAAAAAGCAGTTGACAACCTGAAAAAACGGAACAAGCGCCCGGTCAGGGAATTGATAACAGATCTTATTGATCCGGACACCCAATTTTTTGAGCTGTCCATGCTGGCTGGATTTGGCATGGACTATCCCGGGGTAGAAGACGTGGCATGTGCAGGCATTGTCACGGGAATAGGTAAAGTCCACGGCAATTGGGCCATGATCATGGCCAATGACTCCAGGGTCAAGGCTGGCACCTATTTTCCCATCACCCTTAAAAAACATATGAGGGCCCAGGCCATTGCGGAAAAATGCGGTCTTAACTGCATCTATATTGCCGACTCCGGCGGGGTTTTTCTGCCCATGCAGGCCGATGTATTTCCCGACGATCAGCATTTTGGCTCAATCTTCTATAACATGGCCCGGATGTCCGCTGCGGGACTTCGCCAGGTAACGCTGAGCACCGGCGGCAACACGGCCGGGGGTGCCTATCTTGTCTTCATGGCCTGTGAATCCATTATGATCGATAAGCAGTCATTTTCATTTTTGGGCGGACCGCCTTTGGTAAAAATGGCCACCGGAGAAGAGATATCAGCCGAAGATCTGGGGGGTGCCAAGGTACACACCCAGGTATCAGGCGGAGCAGACCATCTGTGCACAGACCAGACCCAGGCCATTAGTCGTGTCAGGGAACTGCTTTCATTGAGCCGCCCCCAGAGCCTCAATCTGCACCGGTATCCGGTACAGGAACCAGACGTTTCAAAAGAAGCTCTCTATGAAGTTTTGCCCACCTCTCCCCATAAGGGGATCAACGGCTATAAGGTGATCCAGTCCATTGCCGACGGATCTGAATTTATCGAGGTAAAAAAGAACTTTGCCCCTGGCCGGGGAAGCAACATCCTCACTGGAAAAATCAGGATAAAAGGACTTCCCGTGGGTGTGATCTGCTCCAACGGGGCCGGTATCATCTTCCATGAAGCCGCCAAAAAAGTAGCCGAGTGGGTGGTTAGATGCTCCTATGAAAAAATCCCTTTGCTCTTTCTCCAGAGTTCCCCGGGATACATGATAGGTTCGGAATCTGAACATGCCGGCATCGGCAAATTCGGGGCGGATATGGTAAGAGCGGTTTCCTGTGCCCAGGTGCCCAGGATTCAGTTGGTTCTGGGGCCTGACAACGGAGCGGCCAACTACGGCATGTGCGGCCGGGCCTATAAGCCCCATTTTCTTTTTTCAACCATGAGGGCCAGAACCTCTGTCATGAGCGGCAAGAGTGCCGGTGGGGTTCTGCTCCACATTGAACAGGCCAAACGCAATGCTAAAGGCAATCCCATGACCGATGAAGAGATAGCAGCCTTCCAGCAGAAAATGATTGATAAATATGATGGGGAAGCCCATCCTTTTTTCTGTGCCTCCAGGCTTTTAAACGACAGGGTCCTGAAATTTTCAGAAATCAGGGACTGGCTTGCCATGGCCTTTGAAGTAAGCCTGATTAAACCCATTGGTGATGCCACCTTTGGAAATTTTAGATTTTAGATTTTAGATGAATATAGTACAGATTTTAAATATATTAAGGAGATAAACATGACTGAATATGACTATTGGAAAATTTTCCCAAGAATGCCCCGGAAGGTCACCATCGGAGATATCACGATAAGAGACGGTTTCCAGCACCTGGAAAAATTTATTTCCACCCCTGCAAAGATCACCTACCTTGAAGAGCTGATATTTGCAGGATGCCGGAACATTGAGGTAACAAATCTGGGCAACCCCAGAAGCATGCCCCAGTTTTCCGATGCCGAAGAACTGCTGGCCCATTTAAGATCGGATAATTTTGTATCCAGGGCAGGCAAAAAAGGCATTGACATGAAGGATGTGGTCCTCACTGCCATCACAATAAGAGAATCCGCCGTAGACCGGGCCATTGAATTAAAAAAACGGGGGGTTGGGCCGGACAGATTGTTGATGATGGTATCCACCGAAGAGCAGCACCATTTTGCCAATTCCGGCACCACCCTGCCCAATTATTGGGCTGAAGCTGCCCGGTGCATTGAAAAATGTACGGCTGCGGGCTTAAAGATGTGCGGCACAGTGTCCACCATCTGGGGCAGCCCCATAGGAGGCGCCACCGACATGGCCGATGCCGTTGAATTTACCAAACACTGGCTTTCCATCGGGGCCTCGGACATAGAGCATGCCGACCATGACGGATCTGCATCTTCCGCCGATGTGTACCGGTATTTTTCCATGATTCTGGATGAAATCCCGGAGACAAGCCTTCACATTGCCCATTTCCATGAAACAAAACGGGTGGCGTCAGCCTCTATCCTGGCCGCACTCC
>DAOWDR010000455.1 GCA_030638935.1 Desulfobacteraceae bacterium
CCTTAGGAGTTTTTTGGTTGGTCTTGGGCTGGAGTCTTGCGTTTTTTAAATTCAAGCGGGTAGCTTTCTGTTGTTGCCCTGTTCGCATGTCCGAGCAGGTCTTGGTTGAATACCCCTTTTAAAAAATCAATCCTCAATACCCTCCAATACGGGATCATCACTTTTTAAAATAGTACAGGTTTCAGTTTTTTGATCAAAAACAATAACAGCCTTGCCAGATTTAAGTTGAGAGAGTACCTGGGATGTTTTTGTTTCCAGGGACACTTCAATTTCTCCATAGTCGGTGCCATCCCTGGTTACAAATTCTTCGATAACGCCCTGGAGAGCTTCTGGGCTTAATTGATTGAATGGTATTTTAAGAGCTGTCATTATTCAAGATTCCAATTATGTAATCACTATTTTAATTTTAGGGATGTGGCATAACACCTTCAAAACGGTTTCCAAGGTAATCGCAGATCAGTATAGGGTCATCAATAAATGTTTTGCCGGTGGAAAAGCTTTTTTTAGCACCATCTGGTGAACGGTTTGAATCATCTAAAACCAGGGCAGGGCTTCCCTGATTTTCTTCACCTAAATATTCAATAATCTTTGGGCGTGGTCGTTTAAACTCAACAGATATTGTTTCAAGCTGTTTTCTGATATCTGGATTGTAGGCTAAAAAACCTTCAATAATACCGCAGTCCGGGCAGTAAAAAGGACCAATATCGCCATCATCAAACCACGGATTTAGCATTAAAAGAATCGGTTTTCTCATTTTTTCTCCTGTTTAATTTTTATCCAATCAATCCCGCAACACTCCCATTTAAAAATAATAACCCGTCTCTAATCCAATAAGATATCCTCACTGGAAGATGGATTTTTCCCCTTTCGTGGCGTTTTCCATTTGTCTGAAATTTACCAAATCTTGATATCATTATATTTTTACCGGATGCCAGGATCTGTTTCATTATCTCAAGAAGGGTTTCTAATGTGTCTTTCGATGCGATAGCTTTAAAACCCGCACGGGGTTTTTATCATTATTTCCCTCAACCGAAAACCGGGCCACATGACTTTTTAACAGGCGCTTTCTTTTTAGAAATAGGATGTTCCTTGAAATAAAGTTTGTCCTTGGCAAGATGACATTTTTTGTATTTTATTCCACTACTACACCAGCAGGGATCATTTTTTCGTGGTAATATTGCAGGGGGTGCCTGATCTTTAGTGTTAAAAAGCCGACTTAACCAACCCATATAAAATACTCCTATTTTTTAAAAATTTACAATGTTTATAATAATAAGTTGAGCATTCATTTTGTAAAGGATTAATTCCCAAATTGAATTAATCTTTCTTTTTTGGATCTTTAACCGGGTCCTTTTGTTTTTTGATCCTACCCTGATATTGTACACACAAAGTTAAGCCTCTATAATGCAAATTAAGGAGGACAAAACATGAACTCCGAACCCAGAAGAAAATTTGACCCGGATTTCAAAAGAAATGCCGTATTGTTATGCGCTGAACCCGGAAGATCTGTTGCTGAGGTGGCAAAAAATTTAGGAATTGGCCAAGATCTCCTATATCGATGGCGGAGGGAATATCCTAGGGCAAATGGTCAATATGTGTTCCCGGCAATGGTATTGAAGTATTGCCCCCCAGATCAGAAACGAATTCGAGAGCTTGAAAAAAAACTCCGTGATACTGAAATGGAGCGAGACATATTAAAAAAATTCGTTGCCACAACGGATTCCAGACACAACGAGCCAGTGGCTCCGAACCTGCTGAACAGGGGATTCGATGTCAAAGTTCCAAATACTGTATGGGTAACGGACATAACTTATTTAAAGATTGGCAGACAATGGTATTATTTAACCGTTTTTATAGATCTGTTTTCTCGATGTGTTGTCGGCTGGGATTTAAGTGGTTCCCTTGAGAGACATTCTGTTATCCGGGCATTGAACAAAGCAATCATACGTCGCCGACCTGGACGAGGCTTAATGATTCATAGTGATCGTGGTGTACAATATGCCAGCCAGGATTTTAAAAAAGTACTTAAAAAACATAGTTTTATTCAGAGCATGAGCCGTAAGGGAAATTGCTGGGACACTCAGTTGCAGAATCCTTTTTCCATACATTAAAAACACAGTTGATTTATCATATTCGTTTTAATAATTTTGAAGAAGCTGAAAGAATTCTATTTAAATATATTGAGGTTTAATATAACCAAAAAAGAAAACATTCAGCCAATGGCTGGAAAGCGCCTGCTCACTGTGAGCAGGAATGGTACAAATTGAAAAAAGTGGCTTAACCTTGTCCACAGTTTTTTGGGGTAGGATCACATGAAAATTCAACATAGTCATGAGAAAAAATATGCGTCGAAAATTGCTATCCCTTTATGACGTCCCTATCAGGTGGCGTTATATTAAATCGGTGTAGGACACTATTTTTATCTGTTTATATCCGGAAAAGAGTTTTATCAGATACTCAAGAAAAATAAAGGCCTGATTATTCATGCGCATGTGATGGATCATGATGCCGCATGCCGGTGATGCCATTCCCTTCCTGATTTCCTCCAAAAGGTTTTGCCAGCCTTTTTCTGCCTGTTTTTCTTTGCGGGTATGCAGGTCCACATGCACCGGAAAATCCTTCAATCCCCGGGGTGCTGCCGGCAGGCTGCCATAACTTCTTGAAATTCCTTTGAACCCCATCTTTTTTAAGTGTTTCATTGTTTCCAGGCTACAGCGATTCCAGGGAGGGGTGAACACGGGTGTGAGGTGTTTGCCCATTATGGATTGAAGTCTTTGATTGCCTCTTGACAGGTCATATAAAAGTTCCCGGGATGATCTGGCAGGTCCGAATTCCTGGTTTTTCCCTTTGGTTTCATGGTTCATGTGCCGGTACCCGTGCATATGCCAGCAAAAAAAATCATTTTCTTTTGCAAAAAAGTCTTCCATGGCATCCCGCCGCTGTCGGGTCATCCAGGCAGGGACAACCGCAAGGCACAGCGGTGCCCGGTATTTTAGAAAGACCGCCATCATCTGTTCAAAATTCTTTGACGGCACACCGATATCATCGGCCCTGAAAAAAACCATGGCCTTGCCATGGGCCTTCAGCCCCTTTTCAACCGTAAGTTTTACGGCATCCTTTATCTGCCGGGGCAGATGCGTCTCAGATGCATGGTAGATGCTTGATATCATAGGGTTATAACCTTTTTGATCCATTTTACCGTGTTTGCAGCACCAGAAAGGTTCAGTTGGACATCCGGGCGTGACGCTTTCTGGCCCAGACTTTTTTCAATCAGCCGGGACAATTTAACCGGTGTCAGGTCCTGATCTTCAAGAATCGTCATCCGGGCAAATCGGGCAATTTTCAGGGCGCGCTCCCGTTGCTCCCGGTTCTGGCTGAAGGGCCAGACAAGAGACGGTACATTGGCTGCAACAATATTCATGCAGGTATTATATCCGGCCATGCTGATGGAAAGGTCTGCCGCCCCTAAAAGGGAAACAAATTCGCCGGAGAATTCTTCAACTTCAATGCGTTTACCGGCGAACGAGCGGAGGGATTTTTTATCTTCCGTGTCCATATAAGGTCCGGTATATACCTTGAGCAGGACATCTTCACTTGAAGACAATTCTTTGTGGGCCTGAACAACTGACCGTAATAAGGGCGCACCCACATTCCCGCCACCGGCACTGGCAACAATCAGGCGTCCTTTCCGGGCCAATCCGGTTTTCTGCCTGATGTGTTTCACTGTTTCCGGATCTGGAACAGGGGTAACAAACCCGGTATAAACAATGGGAATGTTTATGTTATCCAGTCGTGAAAAAGTGGCGGAAAGTTTTATCAATTGCGGATCTGAATGGACCAGTACGGCATCAAACCAAGAATTTAACGCCTCAATCACGCGGGTTTCATACTTTTGTGCATCTTTTTTCTCAACCAGGATATCCCTCAGGCTGCAGACCACTTTACACGTTTTTTGAAACTTGTCTTTTATAAGCTCCAGTACCGGAATCAACTCAAACCGAAATGCCCTTCGGCCAAACGGATATAATTCAATCAAAAAAAGATCCGGGGTTTCAGTTTTTATCAGATCCAGCAATATTTTTTTCCGTTCACATTTTACCTCATCCACACTTTTTTGGAGATCAACACTGTGAAGACGGGTAAAATTTTCATCCATCATAAGACCCGGAAGATTCACCTGACGGATATGGTCCGGCAATGCCACCTCAACCTTGCCGCCACCGGTAACAAGAATGACCTCAAACGCTTCCATGGCCCTTGCTATTTCAAGGGTCCTGAAAAAATGTCCAACCCCCAGCACATGCTGACAATAAATAATAATCTTCACAAAAGCACCCCAATGATTCGCCTGACGGGTTCCTTGTTGAACTGCCCCAAAATATAAATATTCTGCAAGGGTCACAACAACTGAATGCTGTTCACCTTTTCAATTTCCATCTGGTTATCCCATGTCATTACATGGAGGTGATACTCCTTTAATACCGGAGCTTCATCCGGGGAAAACGTCCTGTTCAAAGCCTTGTATATTATCGTTTTCATCACACTGCTGTGGGACACAACCAGAACATGTTTTTTATCAAAGGCATCTGCTGCCGTCTGAATTGCCTGTGAGGCCCTTTTCAAGACCTTGATTCTGGATTCACCGCCCGGGGGACAAAATTCCCACCCCCTGGATTCCTGCAGTTCAATTTCTCCGGGAGCCTGTTTTCTCAGATCAATGATCCGTCGCCCCTCCCAGTCTCCAAAATCCTGCTCCCTTAAATCTGCATCAATTTCAATTCCCACACCCAGGGTATCTGAAAGTATTTGGGATGTCTGCAGCGCACGGCTCATTGGACTTGACAGAATCAAATCATATTTTTCAGGCTTTAACATATCTGCCCAAAGCGTGGCGTCTCTTATTCCCTCCGGACCTAAAATTGTATTTTTCCTTCCCTGTATTTTTTTTTCCAGGTTCCACTGGGTCCGGGCATGCCGGATAAATCCTAATCTTACCATTCAGAAGATCACCTTAAACAGGGTTTGTTCAAACTTTTTATAATTCTTATCAATATCATGATAGTTTTTGACATATGCTGTTGCGTGTTTACCCATCTGTCTGCAGCGCATTGTATTTGTTAAAAGATGGCTCAATATATCAGAAAACAACCTGCAATCATACATGGGAAGCAGATACCCTGTCTGTTTGTCCTCAACCACCTCAGGAATACCGCCGTTTTTAAACGCCACAACCGGCAGGGAACAGGACTGGGCCTCCAGATAAACCATTCCCAGCGATTCTCTGATTCCCGGAAAAGCAAACACATCTCCTGAACTGTAAAATTGAAACATCTTTTTCCGATGAATTTTCCCGGCAAAGGTTACCTGCCCCGGCAAATATTTTCGGGCAAGTGCTTTGAGTTCCTTTTCCATTTTCCCGCTGCCTGCGATCACCAGGTGAAATCTTGATTTTCGCTTTACAAGTTCTGCACAGCACCGTATGAGCCATGACAGTCCTTTTGTTTTGACATCATCCCTGAACATTCCTGCTGACAGGATAACCGGGCAATCCTCTTTTATCCCCCATTTTTTTCTTTGCCCTGTGCCGAAATTGTCATCCCTCTGAAAGGCCCCGGGTTTGATACCGGGTCTAATATAGGTGAGATTTTCCCTGGGGACAAGGCGCTTTAAGTTTTTCAAATCAGCGTGTTTATTTGTAAAAATATGGTTTGCCCGGATCAGCGCAGCCCTGTTCAAATAAAATCCAAGGATGGTCGTCAGTCGTCTTTTCCTTTTTGTAGAATAAATGCCCTGAAAAATGATATATTTGATGTTCAATACCCTGCAAACCCAGGGTCCCAGAAGATCCGGTGCCTTGTAATACGTATGGTAGGTCAACCATAAATCCGGCGGTTTTTGCCGCAGTTTTTTTAAACAGTGGATAAGGTCAAGGATCAATGACAGCCAGAGCCAGGGCTTAAAATAAATCCATCGAGCCCTCAAGGTGCTTTGAACATCTATTGTATGCCCCTGTTCTTCAAGGAATTGAACAAGACCGCTGCCAATAGCAAGATCGCCGGATGGATTTTTATGCCCCAAAGGTTTAAACGGTGCATAAAAGGCAATTCTCATTTTAATCCCGGCAGCCGGACCTGATGCGGCTCAAGCTCCAGGTCCGGTATCATCTTGCGATAAATCTGCGCCAGGTCATATATCAGCTGTTTATTATTAAACGCTTTGGCAATTCTTTTTCTTGCTTCACACGTGACCTGTTTTCTCAACTGGGCATCATTCAACAGGATTTCCATGCCATTGGCAAGTGCCAGGGGATCCTTCTGCGGCACCATTTTGCCGGTGACATGGTCTTCAAGAAACTCCGGTATCCCTGAGACATTGGTTGCCACCACCGGCAGATTCATTGCCATGCTTTCCGCCATCACATTTGGGATACCGTCCCTGTCACCGTTTTCAGCGATCTGACAGCCCAGAACAAACAAATCCGAATCTCGATAATGCTTTATGACATCTTCATGTGTCAAGGTCCCGCAGAGCTCCGTCACATTTTCCAGGTCAAGCCTTTTAATCAGTTCCACCACTTTATCATTGTCATCCCCCTCCCCGATGAGGGTATGATTGAATTCGATGCCCCTGTCTTTCAAAATCGCCAGAGCCTGGTAGACGGTTTCAAGCCCTTTTTTTTCGGTCAGCCTTGCAACGGTCAACAGTTTAAAAGGAGGGGTGCACGACATCGTGTTGACCTTGGGAGAAAAATAATCCAAGTTAATGCCGTGATACACACAGAAAATGGGTGTTGTGCTGCTGCCGGCAATCGTTGACAGATATGTCCGGTTGTATTTTGTACAGGTCACAACAAACCGCGCCATGTCAATCTTCTCTTTGAGCTGTCCTGAGTCAGACGTATAAATATCTTTTGCATGGGCAAAAAAACTGAAAGGAATCCCGCTTAACAGGCTTGAAAAAAGTGCAACCGAGGTGGGAGAATGGGCAAAATGGGCCTGGAAATGAACAATATTTTTTCCTGGAAGACACTTATGTACAAGATAGCCTGCCTGGAGCAGATGCTTGATTGTGGCGGCCTTTCTTGTGCGCCTCCATCGAACCATGGCTTTTTTAACCGCTTTAAAATACAGGGTTGGTTTTTTTGCGGCCAGCATAAGGTTATGATACGCCAAAGGCAGGATATGATTCAGTATGGTGCTGGGAAGATATTGAACATCCGCTTTGATCTCTTTTATGCTGGCGTGGGCAAACGCCTCTCTTGGATGACGCATGGAGATAATCGTGATGGTGAATCCCAGTGATTCCAACAGCAGTAGCTCATTTGAAATAAAGGTTTCTGATATTCGGGGGTACCCTTTTAAAACCATACAGAGTGTCGGTGTTTCATTTTTTTTCATTTTTACCGTTCCAAAAGTTTGATATGCGCGCACAAATTTTTTCAATCCCGGTCATCTCAAAGTCGGCCATGGCTTTTTCAAAAGGCTCCCTGTTTCCCAGCATGTGAAGAATTTTTTCTTCTAAACTTAAATCACTGAGCCGGGCCCATGGGATAAAGTCAATCAGGTGTTTGCGATGAAAGGCCAGGGCACGGATAGACTGCTCTTTTCTCGGAACTTCCCGGGGAATCACCAAAGACATGGTCTTTGATGAAAGGACTTCGCATAGGGTGTTATACCCCCCCATGCAAACAACAATATCAGATGCGGCAATCAAGGTTTCCATGTCCGGAAAAAAATCATAGGCCTGGATACCAAGAACCTCTGCTCTTTCCAGTACCTCATCCTTATCATTTTTTGACAAAAAAGGCCCTGTAACCATCACACTTTGAAAGGGCGGCAAAATCGAGTGGTCTTTCATTCTCTCCAGCATTTTTAAATATGAATCCAGGACATAATATCCATCACCGCCGCCGCCCGTTGTCACCGTTACCAGGTTTTCGTTTTTCATGACATTCAACTGCAGCCTTAAGGCTTCTGCCACACTCTCTTGAGGTACTTTTCGAGGAAGATACCCGGTAAAATGAAGTTTTTTATTGATGGATTCCGGTATCTCATACTCTGTTACGGGATCATAAATATCTTTTTGTCCATACACCCACACCTCGCTGTAAAGGTCTTGTACGGTTGAATAAATCTTCTTTTTATTCCAGTCTGTTTTGACGGTGTCTGCATCATCCATGATGTCCCTTAACCCGAGAATGGTTTTGGTATGTTTCAAATTGTCTTTTATCCATTCAAGAGCCGGCAGGACCTCTTTTTTAAGCCCCTGGGGTTCCTTATCCACAATAAACAGGTCTGGTAAAAATGTTTTCACCGTTGCCATGATGATACTCTGACGGATATCCATGGCCTGCAGGGGATCAATTCGGATGGTCAAAGGGAAATACTCATCATTTGCCTTTTTTATCATCCCCGGAACACGGACATAATCAACACATTTAGGAAAGATCAGCCGCCCGGCAATGGGCGACCCTGTCAATATCAGGATATTGGTGTTGGCCTCCCGCAGCTGCTCGGCAATGGCCATGGTTCTTCTGATGTGTCCCAGCCCATAGGTGTCATGGGAATACATCAGAATATTAAACGGGGTCTCTTTTTCCATGAATTAACGTTTTTCTCCTTTCGGAAACGGTCATGGTTTCTCCATTTTCTTTGATTCTACTTGTACCCAAACTTAAGGAGCAAGTCAAGAAAATGCCGGAATTAAGCGATCCATTAAAATGCCCGAATTTCTTGACTTCCGGCTTATTTTTCTTTATCAATATTATATGGGATTAAATTGGGAAAAAGATCACTCATATAATCAGTTTTGATTGATCCGGCCTTCTTTCGATTCAAGAAGGAACTGGCAGAGACCTTGTTAGTATACTGGTCAAAGTACACGGTTTATATTGCGTCAATGAACAGTAGAATAAACAACAATAGATAGTTTTAGTCTGGGAATTAATGCAGGGAAAAACAAAAGCAAACCTTCCACAAAAACAAGTTGTTCTGCCGTTTGTCAAATCGGTTGAAATTGCGGTTAAAAGTATTAAATCCAGATTCTTTCGTACCATGATAACGACCATGAGCCTGATATTGGCCATCTCTTTTTACTGCTATATTAAAACCAGTTCCCATATTATCACCGGCATTTTTTTTTCTGAAGACAAAATCGCCATACAAACGCTCTACCAGCAAGGGTATGAACAGCCTGCAAACGGAGAAAAATACACAGCAACACCCAAGGAAAGATGGATTTTATTTTTATCCTTACTGGTTTGTGTTGTGGGAATTGTCAACACCCAGCTGATGGCGGTATCAGACAGATTCAGGGAAATCGGTACCATGAAATGCCTGGGTGCCCTTGACAGATTTGTCGTAAGACTTTTTTTAATAGAGGCCACATTGCAGGGACTCATTGGTTCGGCAATCGGGGCATTGGCTGGTGCCATCATCGCCCTGACCGGATCATTGATCAAATTCGGCAGTGTGGCCATTGCATTCGTCAATTTAAATGATATGGTGATCACCGTTGCAGTCTCTGTTTTTCTGGGTTGTTTTCTGAGGATTATCGGTGTGTTGTATCCGGCACTCCTGGCGGCAAGGATGCAGCCTGTTGAAGCAATGAAAGGAAGGGACTGATTCTTTGAGTCAGGAGTATCTATGAAAACTGCAAACAATATTGTTCGTGTCTCTGGGGTGACCAAGGATTTCAAACTGAGCAAGACCCTTGTCCACGTGTTAAAAGGCGTTGACCTTGAAATAAAAACCGGTGAATATATCTCCATCATGGGACCGTCCGGATCCGGCAAAACCACACTGTTTAACATGATAGGCGGGCTGGACAAACCAACATCCGGTTCTGTTTTCATCGATGAAATTGATATCTCCCAGCTTGACGCATATGAATTGGCCTGGCTGCGCTGCAGAAAAATCGGTTATATTTTTCAGACCTTTAATATCATTCAGGTAATGACTGCCCTTGAAAATGTGACCTTGCCCATGATTTTTGCAGGCATTTCCGATGATGAAGCCAGAGAAAAAGGAATGGAGCTTCTGGATATTGTGGGCCTGAAAAAAAGATTTCAACACAAGCCCTCTGAACTCTCCGGCGGTCAGCAGCAACGGGTTGCCATTGCCCGCGCCATTGCCAATGATCCGGCCATCATTCTGGCGGATGAGCCCACCGGCAACCTGGACCTCTCCACAGGGGATGAAATCATCAAATTGTTAAAATTGTTGAGCCGGGAAAAAGGGGTCACCATTATCTCTGCAACCCATGATCTGAAAATGCTCAATGTTTCAGACAGGGTCATCTGGATCAGCGATGGCAGGATTGAAAAAATTGAAGACAGAGCTGAACTTTCCATTTCGCTGGGACAGATTGGAGAAAAATGGGGGTAACAATACCATTGCAGCCTCTGGTATGGCTCGTTTTTCAAAAAAGAATGCACTGGACCCGGGTGTCAATTTTACTCTGTGTGTTGTTTTTATTCTTGCCTGAACCAACCCTGTCTGCACAAACGGACAGTTTTACCGATCACGGGCAGCGATTTTCACAATTGGTCCGGCAATTTTCCAGTGTGAGTGACAGAAGCAGTGGCAGTAAAGGGTCGGTCCAAACTGCAGACCATATAAAATCCCGGTTTAAACGCCTGGGGTATGGCAGTATCGGGTCACAGACCTTTTCCATGCC
>DAOWDR010000305.1 GCA_030638935.1 Desulfobacteraceae bacterium
ACAGTCCCTATACAACAACTGGCCCGGTAACCTATTCTAAAACAGACCGTGCCGGTGTTGATCTGCTCCAGATTTACAGTGTACAGAACGGTGTATTTAAATCAGTCGGGGAACCTGTGGAATCTGAATACATGAAAAAAATTAAATAAATATTTAAAATTGAACTAAGGATCAATTTTAATGTGTTCATTGAAATTGCATCCAAGGCTTGAGCTGAACCTTAACTTACCGGAAATCTAGTTTACACTAATTCCGGATTGTCGGTAAGTTTAACTCAAAAATAAAGCCCAAAATATAAAGAAAACATACATGGAAAAAAATCTGCTGGAAGTCAACAATATTGAAGTTGTCTATAACGACATTGTTCAAGTACTTCGTGGTGTTAGTCTTAACGTGCCCAAGGGAAAGATTGTAGCTTTGCTTGGCACAAACGGTGCAGGCAAAACCACCACTTTAAGAGCCATCAGCGGCCTTTTAAAACCGGAGAATGGTGCCATCAAGGAAGGGTATATTAAATTTAATGGAAATGATACAACTCAGCTTTTAGGGACAGACATAGTCAAACTGGGTGCAGTCATGGTCCCTGAAGGCAGAAGGATATTTAAACATCTGACAGTGAATGAAAACATTCTGGTGGGATCCATTACACGGAAAGACAGTTCGAAAAAAATCCGTGAAGACAATGAACTGATGTACAAACACTTTCCCCGACTCTCTAAAGTGACCAACAGGATGGCTGGCTACAGTTCCGGAGGAGAACAGCAGATGATTGCCATTGCAAGGGCCTTGATGGCTGCCCCTGAAATGCTCATGCTGGATGAACCGTCTCTTGGCCTTGCACCCATTCTTGTAAAAGAAATATTTGAAAACATAAAAAAAATTAACAAAGATCTTGACACTACCATCCTGGTGGTGGAGCAAAATGCCAAGGTTGCCCTTGCCGTTACCGATTATGCTTATATCATGGAATCTGGTAAGATAGTTCTTGAGGGACCCTCGGATGAACTAAAGGACAATCCTGATGTCAAAGAATTTTACATGGGTATCACCAAGGGCGGAGGCAGAAAATCCTTTAAGGATGTTAAATCTTACAAAAGACGCAAACGGTGGATGTAATCCTCCTGCTGGATGTAGACTGCAAATTTTAGGAGCTCAAAATGAAGATACTGGTTGGATATAATGGTGGAGAAGTCGGCAGGGTCGCATTATCCCTTGCAAGAGATATGGCAGGCATTCACAGCGCCTTTGTCTATGTGGTCACATCAATGGAAGGGGGAAGTTCCGAAAAACAGGCAGATATCATCAAGGCAGATGAAGACCTTGGTTTTGCCAGGCAACTCATGGAAAACTCCGGTATCAAGTGCGAGGCCCAGCAGAGCGTCAGGGGGCTTTCCGCTGGTGAAGATCTGGTAAAATTTGCCAAGGAAAATGATATCGATCATATTTTTCTTGGAATCAAAAAAAAATCCAGGGCCCAGAAAGCAATTCTAGGTTCCACAGCAAGATATGTAATTTTAAAAGCCCCGTGTCCGGTAACCTCTGTCAAGTTTGATGTAGAAGCTATTTTCTCAGAAGATCTTTTAAAGGACAGAAGAGTCCTGGTGGTGGATGATGAACCAGACATTCTTGAAACCATTGAAGAACTCCTGGATATGTGCACCCTTGAGACTGCCAACTCCTTTGATACGGCAAAAAAACTGCTTGAAAACAACAAATATGACCTGGCCATTCTTGATATCATGGGAGTCAGCGGATATGATATCCTGGAACTTGCCAGGCAAAAAGAAGTTCCGGCACTCATGCTCACAGCCCATGCCCTGACCCCGGAAAACCTCAAGGAATCCATCCAGAAAGGAGCAGACTCCTATATCCCAAAGGATGAACTGGCAAATATCACCTCCCATGCGGCAGACGTGATTCGGGCCAGAATAGAGGGCAAACAAGGATACGGATCCTGGTTCTCCAATCTTAAACCCTTCTTTGACAAATCATTTGGCAAAGGCTGGCGGGATAAAGACCGATCTTTCTGGAACAACTTTGATGACAAGTATGGGGGATAATTTAAACGATTGAACTTCTAAGATTTGCTTCATACCATTGGGAATTTTCCAGGAGGATGCAACCTGTCCAAGGGTTCATCCTCCTGATCGGACTTTTATCCAAGTTCATTCAAGCGGATGGGCAAAACAATAATATTTCAAAGTTTCAGCCTGGCCCAAATGATTTTGCAAGGCAATTATAAAAAAATTTGAGAATCATTGTATTTCCCAAATACAATTGTTATAATCCCAGCCAATAACTTATCCGGATTTCCTTTTCGAAATATATAATTCCTGTTTCAGCTTTCGGTTTTTTAAATCTTATAAACCCTAAATTTAGGAGGTAAGAATGGAAAATTATTCTGAAAAAAGGCAATATGAGAGACGAAATTGTAAAACGCCTGCGCAATTGTACCGATATGATACCGGGAAAAAATATTATGAGGCTGATACATATTATGATGCAGATATGTATAATTACAGCGAAGGTGGAGGATATCTGCAAGCCGACGAAAAGATAAATGTTGGGCAGCAAGTGTACGTTAAAATAAAAAATTATTACAAGACTGCAAGTGGACCTGAAAAATATGAAACCTATACCGGATATGTCAAATGGTCAGACGAATTAGGCACCTCCTCCCCCGGCGGGCAGTATGGGTATGGAATTGAATACAAGAACTCCGTATATTATTAATTATATCTTCCATAAAAAACGCCGTCACTTCCTCATGGTGATGGCGTTGAATTAACGACTTCTCCACCTCAAATTTATATCCCCCACAAAACATGACGAAAATTTAGGCATTTGTTTCTTGACATTGTTTTCAGATCTGATAGACAGATATGAAATATCTTAATTTTCTATTTTAAATTCGTGATGATCGAAGGGCTTTTCCATTACAATACTATTGATCCTAGGACGAAAGCCTGTATACCTTATAAAATATCACTATTATTAGGACGGCTGGTTCCCATGGAGCGTATTCAATTTAAAGCAGACAAATTAAATAAATTATGGGGGATCTTATGAATAAAAAAGGAATAATCGTCTTTGCAATCTTATTTTGGATGGGGGTGTCCGGTATTTCGTCGGCAGTTGATTTGGGAATGATCACCGGCAGTAAGAAAGGCACCTATTTTCAATTCGGACTCAACATGATGGAAATGGCCAAACAATATGGATTTGATCTCCATGTATACAATTCCAGGGGGTCTGTGGAAAATGTATATGCGGTTTACAAACGTCCAAAAACCCAGATGGGTATTGTCCAGTCAGATGTACTGGCCTTTGTCCTGAAAGTAAAAACCAATGCAACCCTTAAACGCATTGCAAAAAAAACCAAAATGATTTTTCCTCTGTACAACGAAGAAATCCATCTTTTGGGGAAAAATGGAATTCTGTCCTTTGACGATTTAGAAGAAAAAACTGTTGCCATAGGCAAAGAGGGCAGTGGTTCCTACATGACATCCCGGCTTTTGTTTGAAGTGTCCGGTATAACCCCAAAAGAGATCCTGCCCCTGGGGACGGAAAAAGCATTGTCCGCACTGAAACAAGGCAGTATTGACGCCATGTTTTATGTTGCTGGTTTTCCGGTCAAGCTCTTCTCCGAGAATGTATCTTCAAATGACGGTCTTCACCTTGTTCCGATAGCCAACAAAAGCATCATCGAATTTTATCCATTGGCTGAGATTCCCGGCAACACCTATGCCTGGCAGCCGGAACCGGTTCATACAGTTGCAGTCAAAGCCGTTCTCATCTCCTTTGATTTCAGAAGAAACAATTGCGAATATGTGGGGGAATTTGCAGGAATTGTATACGATAACCTGGACTGGTTAAAGCAAAACGGTCACCCTAAATGGAAAAGCGTGGATCTTGATTTTCCCCTCAAAGGATGGGATCAATACGATTGTGTTAAGAAATATCACAATACCTATCCTGGAGAGACAGAAGAACCCATGGGAAAAAACCCATTGCTGGATGCCATCAAGGAAATATTATAACAACCTTTTCAAGGTTAATGACTGGAAAATGGAGCAGGTGAATGTATTCTCAACATTTTAACCTTGAAAAAAAACCATTTCAGATAAATTCAGACAATGAATTTCTATGGCTGGGAAAAAAACATGCCATTGCCCTTGAATCATTAAAAAAAGGGATAGCTGATGAACAGGGACTGCTGATATTGACAGGAGATGTGGGTACAGGGAAAACAACCCTTCTCAATGAAATCATCCATACCCTGGATGCTAAAACTTTGTTTGTCAAAATCGCCGATCCCGGTGTCGAAATGTATCATCATTTTTTAACCATTGCCCAGGCCTTTGGATTTGAAAATCAAAAAAGAGAAAAATTTTCATCGGATTTTTTTTCTTTTTTAAAAACAACCGGAGACAAGGGCAAAAAAGTGCTTGTCATAGTTGATGAAGCACAGAGGATACCACAACGTTTTTTAAAAGAAATTGCCTCCTGGTCAAAATTTGGTTTCAACCATGTTCTAACTATAATCCTTGCCGGGCAACTGGAGTTTGACGATATTTTAAAATCAACCCTGGACCCTACATGGAAGGACTGCATAAAGGTTCATGCCTTTCTTGAGCCCTTGGATGAAGAAGAAACCAAGACCTATATCAATAAGCGGCTTGAAATGGCCGGTACTGACAGAAAAATATTTATAATATCTGCCGTCCATGAAATTTATACCTATTCTAAGGGCTTTCCCAGGATGATTAACATCTCATGTGATCAAGCACTCATAGCAGCCTTTGCCAAGGGTATGAAAATTATTGACGCCCCAACAGTCAAACAGGCCACGGGCCAGCTTGACTTGCCGGACATACCATCTAAAAAAGAAGACGAAAACCCCGGGCAAAATGGGTCCAGAAATGGCAGGCCATGGTTTCAAAAAAAAACCATGGCCGGGCTGGCAGTGGCGGCATGCCTCTGTATTATAGCAGCAGGCTATTTATTTAACACCCAATCCCCACCATCTGCCATGGAAAAGTCACCCGCAGCTTTGCCAATAAAAAAGGAATCCTCGACAAACATCCCCCAAAAAAGCAGCCGGCCGGCAGCAACCAAACCCAAACAGCATGCCGAAAACACAGAACCAGCATTGAATCAGATCATTCGAGCCCCTGTCCCTGAAGCCCAGCGCCCTGAAACGAAACCCCTTGATAACAACACTTTCCCCATTAATAATACTGCAACAGATACACCCAAAGATATGGACTGGTTTATTAAGGAGGTTTTTCTGCTGACTGAACAACGAATTGCGATTAGGGAAACCCCTGAAAAATCGAC
>DAOWDR010000746.1 GCA_030638935.1 Desulfobacteraceae bacterium
ATTGAAAATTTCAGAAAGGAAAACACAGAGGGATTCTAATGACAGGCGAACTCATACTTGAACAGGTCAATAAAAACTATGGTCCCAAGATTCTTATGCTCCGGGATGTGAACCTGACACTTGCAAAGGGCACCCACTTATCCGTGCTCGGGCCGTCGGGCAGCGGTAAGACCACTTTGCTCAGGATTATTGCAGGCCTTGAATCCATTGATTCAGGAAAAATTTTTTTTAACGGAGGATCCTTGACGGATATCCCCCCTTATAAACGAAATTTTGGCTACATGTTTCAGGATTTTGCTCTTTTCCCCCATATGAATGTTTTTCAAAACGTGGCATTCGGTCTTAAGATGAAAAAAAAGGGTAATGGGGAGGTCAAAATTCAGGTGAAAAAAATGCTGGAACTCACTGGCCTCGGGGGGTATGAAAACCGCCATGTCAATGAACTTTCCGGCGGGGAACGCCAGCGGGTGGCCCTGGCCAGGACCCTTGCCCCCAGCCCCCGGCTTCTCATGCTGGATGAACCCTTAAGCTCCCTTGACCGGGTATTACGGAAAAAGCTCCTAGGGGAATTAACTCAAATTATCTCCACCCTCAACATCACCACGATCTTTGTCACCCATGACCATGAAGAGGCTTTTGCAGCAGGCAATACCGTCCTTATAATGAAGGATGGGAGAATTGAGCAGCAAGGCACCCGGGATGATCTGATCCAGCGTCCTGCCAATGATTGGGTTCGGCATTTCTTATCCTAGGATTCCAGGCGCTTTTAGATTGAAGCTGATCCGATCAAGCCGCCTGACAGATGGCTGAACTGGAAAGTCCTCTTTAAGGATTTATTTCAACTTAAAAAAGCTTCCCCTTTTGAAATTATCTCATCGTGATCTTTTGGGAGCACCAGGTTGTTCAAAAGTTCACATGTTTTGTCATTTAAAATTTTATCTGCTGGGGGTTTACCCATTTTTTTCCATTTATCAAGGGTTAAAAACGGCCAGATGGTGCTTGAAAACTGGGATTCCCTAAAATGTTTGCCTGTGAGGTTTGACAATAGATAATTTCCTCCAGGTCCTATATTGGATATATCTGAAAATCCAACGGCCTCATCATCCAGGGAAAAACCCGAAGCAAATGTTCTTGACTGGTGAATCAGATCATTGGCATAGACCACAAGTTCGGGAGAAAAAACAAGGGAATCAAAACTGCCTCCCACAAAAGGAACCATGCCGGCAGCACCCAGGCAGCTTGAAAAATGGTTAATACACAGGGTTGTGCTGGCAAGAAGATCCGCACCCCAGCCGTTCCCGCTCCCGGAGGTCCCGCAATGGGGAATATTGTATGATGTCACCATCTCGGCACAGGCTAAATTTAATAGCAATGTATTGGGTGAATAAAAACTGCCGGCATTCTTCATGTCAAAGGCAGCCGGAAGACTTCCCAGAATGATGGGTGTTCCTTCTTTTACAAGCTGGCTGTATACCAGGCCTGCCAGCAATTCAGCCATTAAAAGTGCCAGGGTTCCTGCCGGGGTGATGGGACAGGTGGCACCGGACATCCCATAGTTGGAAAAAATAAGGGGCAGCCCTTTTTTAATCGACGCATCCATTTTCATTGTGGTTTCAGAATTCAGCACCAGGGGAGTAATTGGATTTACATATGGTATGATAAAAGGATTGGTGGATATGTCCCCATGAAGATGTTCACAAAGATCCAATGCAGGATTAAAGGAATCCCAGGATGAAATAAGCATTACAATAGGTTTTGTGGTGTTGGCAGTCATTTCCATAACCCCATAAAGATCTGAGGTTTCAGCCGGGAGATCCTGGATAATACCCGGGGTTGAGACAAAGTCAAAGGCATCAAGATTATGCCCAAGCCCGACAGCAGTGGACATATGATTCCGATGAAAAGGCCGGATATTGTTTTTAAAAGGATCCTGATAGTGAAGATTGGTCACACCGATCCCAAAAACAGAATTTTGACTGCCATCTCCCTTTAGTTTAAAACCTGGATTGCCTAGCCGGTCATAAATTTGTATTTCAGAGGGAGCCGTTGCAATTGCCCATTGGACAAGATCTTTGGTAATCCTGATGCGATTATCCTGCCCGGATTTACCCAGGGCTTTTTCAAATAAAAGCCTGGCCCCTTGATCATCAACGGCTATGCCGGTCTCTTCAAGGATCAGAAGGGCATCGGTGTGGACCTTATTTACCTGTTCCCTGGTCATGACCTTTATTTTTGGTTTC
>DAOWDR010000252.1 GCA_030638935.1 Desulfobacteraceae bacterium
AGCATGGAGATTGTCAAGGCCCCCATGTACGCAAGTTTAATCGCTGTGGTGCTCAACCTGTTTCTCAACTATATCCTGATCTTCGGTAAGCTGGGTTTTCCGGCAATGGGGGTCACCGGGGCTGCCATTGCCACATGTATTTCAAGATTTGTTGAAGGGTTTGCTCTCATGGGCATGGTCTATTGGAAGAAATACCCCATTGCTGCCAGTCTTTCTGAAATGCTTGATTTTGATTATACATTTTTGAAAAAAATTATAAACACCTGCTGGCCCGTATTTCTCAATGAATTTGTCTGGGTGACCGGTATCAGCCTGTACAATCTTGTTTATGCAAGGATCGGGACCCAGTCCATTGCTGCGGTGAATATTGTGGCATCCATTGAAAATTTTATGTTCATCCCGTTTTTCGGTATGCTCCATGCCGGATCCATCATCATAGGCAACAGCATCGGCAAGGGTAAAAAGGATGAGGCATACCTATACGGAAAATATCTGCTGATGCTGCAATTTTTAATGGCAATTGCTGCCGGCGGTTTGATAATCGGCTCCAGGGATGTGATTCTTTCCTTTTATAAAATCTCCGAAACAACCTATATGAATGCCTATCACCTGATGTTTGTATATGGGTTGGCCATTGGTGTAAAAGTTATCAACTTTACAAACGTGGTCAGCGTGTTAAGGGGAGGGGGGGACACCCGGTTCGGATTTTTCCTTGATCTCACCGGTGTCTGGTGTATCGGGGTTCCCATGGCATTTTTTGCGGCTTTTTTCCTGGACCTGCCGGTTTATTGGGTCATGGCATTGGTTTTAACAGAGGAAATCTACAAGATAGCCCTGGGTATTCCCCGGTTTTTATCAAAAAAATGGATACAAAACCTGGTAAAAAATTAATAAAATATACTGGGATCACCTATTTGCCAGAAGCTTCACGGGTTTTGTATTCATGACTTTCCGGGATGCAGCCATGGCCGTGCCCATGCAGATAAAGGTAGTTAATAATAAAATCAAGAAAGACGCCTTCAGATCAAACTGCCAGAGGCTGTCAAAAAAATAAGAGGAAATTGCCCTTGAAAACCCGAAACTTAAAAGAACGGCAAACAAGGATGCTGTAAACCCGATAAACCCGAATTCCAGCAGGGTGATTCCCTGAACAGCTTTAAAGTCAGCCCCCAACACCTTTAACAGGTTGACCTGGTTTTCATTCTTCCTGGACTCGTGGCGGACAATGGAAAAAATAGATACCAGGCCGGCAACAATGGCCAGCCAGGCCATGAACCGGATGGACAAGGACAGCCGGTCACTGATATCCAGCAGAGTGCCTGCCATCTGGGTCACATCAATGATGGAGATATTGGGAAAGGCGCTGACTATCCTGTTTTTCAACTCCTGGCGCTTTTTGGGGGCCACTTTGGAGATGGCAGCCAGATGGGTTTTAGGGGCATCATTTAACACCCCGTCCTGGAAGAGCAGAAAAAAATTGGGCTGGAAGCTGTTCCACCGGACACGACGCAGGTTTACCACCCTCCCCGTAAGCGGGATACCCTGGATGTCAAACTGGATAAGATCTCCAAGGGACAGACCATATTGTTCGGCAAAGGAGGTTGCAACGGATATCTCAAAGGGATCATCAAAAGACCAGGGGGTTTTGGACAGGGGTCTTCCCTGGACAATGGTTTCCGAAACATCCAGGCTCCCGCGATAGGAAAAATTAAACTCCAGTCTTCGCCCCCGCCGCCTGGAACCAGGCTGCTTGGATTTGGACGACCTGTTTTTACCATAAAAGGGCTGGTGGTTCACCGTCAGAATCCTTCCCCTGACCATGGGAGAAATATTGGCCAGGTCAGCATCCTGAAGCTTGATAAATTCAATAAACGGCCTCTTTTGTTCATTCTGGATATCCACCAGGAAAAAAACCGGTATTTTCAAGCCTTCAGGCCGCATGATCTCATTTTGAAGTCCCTTCTGGACCTGGGGGATGATGGAAATCAAAAATGCACCCATGGCAATGGTAACAAAACAGGACAAAGAGGACCACTTGTTCCGAAACAGATTCCGGAAGGCTATTTTCCTTACCACATGCCGGGTGGAGGAAAGGGTTCGGCAGCCGGAAAAAATAAGCCAGCCCATGCCGGACAAAAGAGCCAGGGCCAGGGCAAATCCGGCCACGAAAACAGTTCCGTTCCTGATGGAACCTGCCACCACAACCGAGATTATGAAAAAAGCCGCAAATCCGGGCAGAAAACTTGCCATCTGCCACAGCACACGCCTTA
>DAOWDR010000438.1 GCA_030638935.1 Desulfobacteraceae bacterium
GAATATCAGGAATTCATCACTATCAGTTACAACAAGGCTGGACTTCGTCGGGTCCTTGGCGGTTCATTTTCCATTATCTAACCCGAAGAGCAGCACCCTGGACTCAAAGGCCTGGTTCCAGATTCAGGTGCCCTGTTTTTTCTGGAAAAAATCATTATTGAATAAAAATGTTAAATAAAATGCTGCCTCAAAAAACACTTCAGACAAAGCTGCTTGTATCTGTATTTATTATTGTGAGTCTCACAATCTTATCCATCACTGCCGTTGTGACTATTATTCTCAAGAAACAATTTCAGCAGGCAGAACTGAGTCGCATTTATTATGAAACCGATGCCCTGAAAAAAAGATTGGGACATCTGATGTACGGGCAAAATTTCCGGTATCTGATGATCACCTTATCCAATGCCAAAAAGGCAAACTCCTCGATTTTGTATTTTGTTCTTACCGATAGTAATGGAAAGATTTTGATTGCCGACAATGAAAGTCTTATTGGGCAAAATCAGTTTCCCACGGCAACCATCATGGATAAGGGCCCTTTGTATACCAATACAGATCCTGTCAAGGGTGAGGTCCAGGATCTGTTTAAGATCTATTTATCCCGGCTCACCAAGGATATCCGAGATAAGGAATCCATCAATGGCCGGAACCGGGAGATAATATTTGATGCTATCTGGGAAATCACCTACCTGGGTGAGAAGATGGGAGACCTCCGTGTGGGTTTTTCAAGGCAGGGGATGAAACAGCGCCTTGGGATGTTGACCGGTGTTATGCTGGGAACCGGGTTCCTGGTGCTTCTGGTCACTTTGTTCATGATTTTTTTGGTGATCCGGCAGAACATGTCTCCTTTGGCAGAATTTGTAGGGCAGCTATCAATGCTTCACCAGAACCGGGACGGGCAAAACCTGAGAAATAAACTGGCAAATATTACCCTTGTGGAGAATAATACAGAAGTAGAAGAGATCCAAAATTTAAAACGAGCCTTCCATAATATTCAAAAATTATTTGTTTCAAATTGGGATCAGCTTGAGGATCACCGCCGAAATCTGGAACAGATGGTGGAAGAAAGAACCCTAGAACTCAATAAGATCAATGAAAAACTGACGCTTCAGATTCGGGAAAGAAAAGAGATTGAATCCAGGATTTTAACCGTTCAAAAGCTTGAAGCCATCGGCACCCTTGCCGGAGGGATTGCCCATGAATTTAACAATTTGTTCATGGCCATTACCGGATATGCCTCCCTGATCCAGAAACGGACAGAGCCCGGCCATCCCAATATTCAAAAAGCGGAAAAAATCCGTGATCTGGTGGACGCAGGCTCCCAGTCCATCCAGCAGCTTCTGGGGTTTGCAAGAAGCGGAAAATACGAACCAGGACCTTTGAATCTCAACGTTGTGCTGCGGCAAAACCTGAGCATATTCAGCCAGGGCAGAAAAGACCTTGAGATTAGAACAGTCTATTGCCCTGATCTGTGGAGCGTTCAGGCGGACAGATCCCAGATGGAGCAGGTCATCATGAATCTTTTGCTCAACGCCTCGGAAGCCATGCCGGGAAAAGGGTGTCTGCATGTGGAAACCCGGAATGTGGTCCTGGATAAAAAATCAGTTTCCCTGGGGAAAGTGGTGTCCGGTCGATTTGTCCTTTTTTGGGTAAAGGATGAGGGCCGGGGCATTGATGATGAGATACTCCCAAGAATTTTTGATCCATTTTTTACCACCAAGCAGATGGGGATGGGAACGGGAATGGGCCTGGCATCCGTGTTTGGTATTACAGATAATCACGGGGGAGTTACAACCGTTGACAGCAAACCGGGTGAGGGGAGTGTGTTCTGCGTCTATCTGCCTGCCCTGGAAAGCAAATCTACTTAAGTGACTGCAAATGAAAAATCCATACGAGCAATTGTATATTTATAATTTTGACGGCGTTCCAATCCTTGACAGGCTGGTGGAAAGCGATGAGCGGTTTTTGGGCACCTGGGTGGAAGAAGACACCTCGTTTATATTTTTTTCCGCACAGGCTTCTTCCCTGGTTGAACATGTAAAGACTGAAAATCCCCGGATTTCCCTGGTTGAAACCTATGAAATGAGCTGTGAACAATGGCACGGGGACAAAATCGAACCCTATTTTGTTGAAGAGTTTTGCATTGCCCCGCCCTGGGACCGGCCTGAAAAAGGGACAAAACCTGGAACCCGGGAAATTTTACTGGATCCAGGGGTGGTTTTCGGTACGGGCAGGCACCAGACCACGGAGGACTGCCTGACACTGATCCACAGGTTGTGTACCCGGGAGAGTATTGGTACGGTTCTGGATATCGGTACCGGTACAGGGCTTCTTTCTTTAGGGGCGGCAGCCCTGGGGTGTGACAGGGTTTTGGCTTGTGATTTTAACCTGTTGGCAGTGAAAACCACCCTGAAAAATATATGTCTGAACCGTTTTGAGGACCGGATACTTGCCTTTCAGGCAAAGGGGGAAGAGGTGATCTGTCTTCCCTGCGACCTTCTGGTGGCCAATATTCATTATGATGTCATGCAGCACCTGATTGAACATCCCTCTTTTCTTGAGAAAAAATATTTTATCCTGTCCGGGCTTTTGAATTCTGAAACTGCCAAGATCATGGCTGCTCTGGCTCAAAAAAAGGTCCATGTAATTGAAAGACGGTGCCCCGACGGTATTTGGAATACCATCCTGGGCAAACGGGTATAAAAATTTGGGGGTCTTATTCCTCTCCCCTTTCTTCCAACACATCTTTTAATACGGTCAATGCTGTGTTGGCTGCGGGCACGCCGCCGTAGATACTGGTCTGGAAGATCACTTCAGCCACCTCTTCTTTGGTGCAACCCACGTTCAGGGCAGCATGGGTATGGAGCTTGAGTTCATCGGGTTTGGCCAGGACGGTCAGGGCTGCCACCGTTATCAGCTGGCGGGTGGTATGGGGGATTTTTTCCCTAGAATACATCTGGCCGGTGATGTACAGGGACATATCCTTTGCCAGGTCTTTGTCAAAATGACGCCATAAATTATAGGGCTTGTCCTCATCACGTACCGTGGAAAAATAGAGTTTGGCGGTTTTTCCTGTTTTTTTTGCAATCTCTTTGGGATCCATTGGTTTTTCTCCATTTTATGAATGACCATGAAGGACACAAAGCCGTGAAGTTTTTTTCTTCATGTCCTCCATGGTAAAAATAGTCTCTCTGCGGTCCTAAGAGAAAGACATTGATTGGCGTTTACCTATTGGCTTTTCTGATGCCCAGCTGATCAAGGGCAATGATCCATTTGCATATATTGGCAGAACCTTCCACCATGGAGTAGGTGGGGGCATCTCTATAGTATCTGGCCACGGGGTATTCAGTGGAATATCCATAGGCACCCATGATTCTCATGGCAAAATTGGAACACTTGGTGGCAATTTCACCAGCCATGTATTTGGCCATGGCCACATCCAGGCCGTTGTTGAGCTTACCCTGATCCTTGGCCCAGGCGGCCTTGTATACCAGGAGGCGGGTGGCTTCTATTTCCACAACCATCTGGGCAATCATGTCCTGGTTCATCTGGAAACTGCCGATTTTTTTACCAAATTGTTTTCTTTCATTGCAATATTTAGTGGCAGCATCCAGGCAGGCCTGGGCCAGACCAACACCACCGGCTGCAGCTGAAAGCCGTGTCTGGTTCAGGGATGAGAAAACTATTTTTGCGCCGTCGCCGGGTTTGCCCAAAATATTTTCCTTGGGTACTTTGACGTTGTCCAGAAAAATTTCACCTGTGGGGGAGGAATGGGAGCCAAGTTTGTCCAGGGATGAAGTTTTTATGCCTTCAAAGTTTTTGGGCTCAATGACAAAGGCGGACAGTCCTTTGGATCCTGCTTCTTTATCTGTATAGGCATAATAAAGAAGGCAGTCGGCTACGTGGGCGTTGGAAATCCAGGTTTTAGATCCGTTTAAGAGCCAGTGATCTCCCTTGTCTTCGGCTGTTGAGGCCATGGCCATAACATCGGAGCCTGCATCGGATTCAGTGATACCGAAGCCGCCGATATATTCTGCTGTGCAAAGTTTTTCCACATATTTTTTTCGTACCTCTTCATTGCCGTATTTGAAAATGGTGTAGGCACAGCCCAATACCTGCATATTCACCTGGACCCTGAGGGAGGAAGAAACCTTTGCCAGTTCTTCTGTGACAATCATGGCTGCCAGAAATCCCATGTCTTCTCCGCCGTATTCTTCTGGAATTACAGTGCCGAAATATCCCAGTTCTCCAAGGGGGCGCATGACTTCGTCAATGGGCATATAATGTTTTTCATCCCATTCGTCTGCAAAGGGTTCAATCTGTTTTTTGGCAAATTTTCTGATTTCTTTCTGGAGCATCTGAAGCTCTGTTGATAGTTTAAAGTCCATTTTTTCTCCTCATAAATTAGTTATCAGGTAAATAAAAATCTAGGGGGTGGTTTTTTTTCCCATGGCCTTTGAAAAAGACCGGGCAGCACCCGTTAATATTCGAATACAATTTGAAAGGTGATCCTGGGAAGAGATCCTGATCTCCGGTATGGCCAGGCTGAGGCTTGCCAAAATTTCACCTTTATAATTAAAAACCGGAGCACTCAAGGAACCCAGGCCCGGTGTCCGTTCTCCAAGGCTTATGGCATAGCCCTGGCTTTTTATTTTATCCAGTTCCTCCTGTAATTGGACCGGATCAATGATGGTATTGTCGGTTAAGGGCAAGATTTTTGTTGTTTTTAAATATTCGGTTTTAAATTTGTCCGAAGAAAAGGCCAGAAGGCATTTGGCCGAAGCACCGGCATAAAGCGGTGACTGATTTCCTATTGGCATGCCAGCCCTTAGAACCTTATGGGATTCTATGGTATCTATGCAGATACGCATGCTGCCCTCAATGATGTTCAGGTGAACGGTCTCAAGGGTAGCGCCTGACACCTCTTCCATGTAATTTTTGCCGATGCCGGTCAGGTTGTTGGCAGTGTTCAGGTTTTCAAGGAACCTGTAAAAGATATTCCCGATATAGTATTGCCGGGTTTTGGGGTCCTGGCGGATGAATTCATAGGATTTGAGTACCTGGAGTATCCGCTGCACCGTTGCCGGGCTGAATTTTAGTTCCGAGGAAAGTTCCCGTATACCCCATCTGGGTTTTGTGTCCTGGAATTTGAGCATTATCTCAAGGGCCTTTTCAATGGCATTGAGTTTTTTTGTCTCATTTGTTTTTGAGGGCATGTTTTTCCTTTAACTAAAGTATCAGCCTTTCAGGGTCTGTTTTTTCCCGCAGAATTTTCAATTCATCGGCGTTTGGTTTCGGGCTTTGGGCGGCACGGGAAATATCAATGTTAAAACTGACCTTTTCCTGCACATCTTCCGGGTTGATGCCTGGATAGTACTCTTTGAGAAACATTTTTTTGCTTGTCTTATCAAATCCCATTATGCCCATATCCGTGATGACAAAGGAGGGGCCCTTGGCAAGAATACCGGTTAGAGTCCGGCTTTCTCCCCCTTGCATCCAGCCCGGGCTGGTCAGGTAGGAAAGTTTTTTAACAAATTTTCTTTTTTCCAGTTTCATGAAGATGAGATTGGTATTCACAAAGGAAGCCACATCACAGGCGCCGCCACTGCCGGCAAATCTAGCTGTTGTATTGCCATACTCCCCTATCATGGTGGAGTTCAGATTTCCGTAGGCGTCAATCTGGGCCGCACCGATTATGCCCACCACATTGGCCCCTGTCTTTTTGTTTTGCATGAATGAAAAGGATTCTACAAGGGAACAAAAAGAAGAGGCTCCGTACATAACCCTTGAGTCGGAAACAGCCAGGGGCAGTTTCTCAAGCCTTGAATCAATGGCCCCGCTTTCAAAAAAGACCATGCACCCGGGGGCGTAAATATGTTTGGCAGCCACGGCCGCCAGCATGGAAAGTCCGGTACCGCAGAAGACAATATCGCTGTTTTTGATCTGCCTGGCTGCAGACAATACCATGATCTCTTTGGCAGAATAGTCCATTATTTTCTCTTTACCTTGTCGGAATATCCGGTTTCAGGATCAGCTATTATCTGTGAGATTCTTGGGCCGCACGCCCTTTCAACAACCTGGGAATGATTCTTTGTCGACAAGATATCTTCTTTTACAAATGCATCAAATTCTACCTGATCAGCGGCAATCTCTTTGTACCAGTTTAAAAACTGCACATCATAATCATATTGCCCGTAACAGGCTGTGGGGTATGCGCCAAAGGGCACGTGAACCACGGCATCCACACAAAAAGAGGGAAGCTGATTGTCCTGGGGCGCCTGGTTGAGCACGCCCGGGGCTGCAATCTCTTCACAGGTTACGATCACGTGTTTGGCTGCCTTGGCCTGGTCCACATCGGAAAAGGTTAAGCCGTCAATGCGGGTTGTGCCTGTGGCATCTGCTGTCTGGGCATGGAGTATTGTTACGTCCGGTCGAATGGCCGGTACCAGTACAATTTTTTCTTTGGGATCTGTTTCGGAAAACGGGTCTTCCATTACAACCAGTTTCTGGTTGGGCAGTTTTGAATCCCCTCTGCGGAGTGCCGGATCAAAGCCCCATTTTTTAATAATGTCGGTTCCCAGGGAGGAATAGGTGGGCAAAAATGGTACACCCATGGCCCCTGCCAGAAAGCGCAGAGCCATCTGAAAATTACTATAATCTTCCACCATGATTCTGTTCTCAATGACATGCCTCTTAAAGCAGATACAGGTGGGGCAAACCGGCCGTTACCGGAATAAGCGATTTCCACACGGTCGATACATCCGGCACCGATGAGTTCGTCTAGTCCCTGCCCGTTTGAGTGGGCATATATGTGAAGCCCTTTGATTTTTTGGCGGATGATTTCATGGACTGCAGCCATGGGATTCCGGCTCACGGTAAATCCGCCAATGGAAATGTGGCAATCCTTTGTCACATACTTGGAAATAGCCTGGGAAAGGGAGATTACCTTGTTATCTGTGCCTGTATTCACTGATCAACCATTTAATTTATATGTTCTATATATTAAAACACCGTTTCATATCATGGGTTTAAATAAACTAAAAAATCTGTCAATGTCAAGTAAAAAATCTGATCAAAAATATGATTAAGAAATATCTTGACAAAGGGTTTTGATTTTTTCTATCTTAAATGTATAAAACACTGTTTTACAATATGAAACAAACTTGGGATAGGAAAAATATAAACATATAGAATGGTTATGGGTTTTTGACGTAAATATGAAACTAAAAAGATGCGGGCAGGGATATGCTGCAAAGAGCCCAGTCAAGAAAACAAGGCTCTTTACAGATGAAAATGTCAGACTAACGACATTGAATGATTATTCAATGACAAGCATTACCTGTTTGGTGGCCACTTTGTCATCCACTTTTACATTGATTTCCTTGATTTTTCCATCGGTTGTTGCAACAATGGGATTTTCCATTTTCATGGCTTCCAGGACTAAAAGTTCCTGGCCCTCAACCACTTCGTCTCCCGGGTTGACTTGGACTTCAATGATGGTTCCGGGCATGGGGGATAAAATTTCTGTGCTCATTCGATTCTCCTTTGTTCAAAAGATGGTTGATGGATTGTCCACAAAAAAACATATTTTTTTAAAACAAGACAGTTTAGCTCTATACTTAAAGAAAAATTTAAAGTCAAGTCAGTATATGGACCGGCAGAACCAGCGATACCACCCTGTGTCAAAGAATAGGTGCCTTTCAATGGCCTGTGCCGGTAAAACCCAATAATTTTTAGGACCGGGAGTTTAAGAATGCGACAATACTTTGAAAAGATGACAGAATTTGGAAGTGAACTGAACAAGGGTAAAATGCTCAGCTCCGAAAAAAACATGGAACAGGTCCGTGAGGTGGAAGCCGGCATCGAGGTTGAGGTTGAAAAGGTAAAAAATGCCGGAATGCCAACGGAGAAGATTAATTCCCGGGGTGTTATGACCGTATGGCAGCGACTGGAATATCTCATTGATCCGGGTACCTGGCATCCTTTGCACACCCTGTTCAACCCCGAGGACAACGAGGAGGGCACCACAAACGTCATCGACGGTCTGGGTAAAATTTCGGGTAAATGGGCCGTTATTATCGGGTTTGACAATAAGGTCATGGCAGGGGCCTGGCTTCCGGGACAGCCGGAGAATATTTTAAGGGCCACGGATCTTTCCAAGCGCCTGAATATTCCCATGGTCTGGCTGGTCAACTGTTCCGGCGTTAAATTGACGGAGCAGGAAAAATTTTATGCCAACAGAAGGGGGTCCGGAACCACCTTTTACCGCCATGCCGAACTGGAGCAGATGGGAATCCCGATCCTGGCCGGTATTTACGGTACTAATCCTGCCGGAGGCGGGTACCAGGGTGTCAGCCCCACCATCCTTTTTGCCCACAAAAATTGTAATATTGCCGTGGGCGGCGGCGGTATATTGAGCGGCATGTCCCCCAAGGGCCATTTTGATCTGGAGGGAGCGGAATCATTGATTGACGCTGCAAAACAATACAAGGCAAAACCACCTGGATCAGTTGAGGTCCACCATGATTCAACCGGTTTTTTCCGATATGTTTATGAAGAGGAAAAAGGGGTGCTGGACGGGCTGAAAGATTATATGAAAGACATGCCGGCTTACAACCCGAAATTTTTCAGGGTGGCGGAACCTGCGGAACCTAGATTCCCGGCAGAGGATATCTCCCGTTTGATTCCCATCAACCAGAAACAGATTTATGATTTCAGGGAAGTGTTGGCACGATTGGTGGATGGCAGCGAGCACATGGAGTTCCGGCCGGAGTACGGACCAGAGGTCTATACAGGTCTTTGCAAAATTGACGGGTTTTTAGTGGCCTGTATCGGCAACAACCAGGGCTGGCTTGGCCAAGACTATCCCGAATATGCCGATTACGGCGGAATCGGAGGTAAACTTTACCGCCAGGGCCTCATCAAGATGAATGAGTTTGTAACACTCTGCGGCAGGGACCGGATCCCGGTGATCTGGTTCCAGGATACCTCGGGTATTGATGTGGGGGATATTGCGGAAAAGGCAGAACTTCTGGGGATTGGACAATCTTTGATCTATTCCATCCAGCAGACAGATGTTCCCATGACCCTGGTGACCCTGAGAAAGGGCACGGCAGCCGCACATTATGTAATGGGCGGCCCTACTGCCAACCGCCATAATGCCTTTACATTGGGGCTGGCCACAACGGAAATCTATGTTATGCATGGTGAAACCGCTGCAGCAGCAAGCTTTTCCCGACGTTTGGTCAAGGAAAAAGATGCCGGCCGTCCTTTGGAACCCATAATTGATAAAATGAACACCCTGGCCCAGGAATATTACGACAATCCCAGACCGGCCTATTGCGCCAAACAGGGATTTGTGGACGAGGTGGTCAAGATGGATTCATTGAGAGATTATCTTAAGGCATTTGCAGGATCTGCCTACCAGAATCCCAAATCCATTTGTCCCCAGCACCATTTGATTACCCCGAGAATTATCAAGGGTTAGGATAAAAACCATTTAGACAGGAGGCACCCATGGCAGAAGCGCAATTTTTAACCATAGAAAAAGATGAGCAAGTGGCCAGAATAACCTTGAACCGGCCCAAGCATAATGTGCTGAATATTCCCATGATGAACGAGTTGAATGCTGAACTTGCCGCCATTGCAGCAGATGAGTCCTTAAAATGTGTGGTGATAACAGGGGAGGGGAGGAGCTTTTGTGCCGGAGTGGAAGTGGCAGATCATGCGCCGGACAATGTGGAGGAAATGGTGGCTGTATTTAACAAGATATTTGAGTTGATCAATGCCATTGATATCCCTGTTATTGCTGCTGTGAACGGGGCCTGTCTCGGCGGGGGCATGGAAGTGGCCATTGCCTGCGATATTGTCATTGCATCCAAGAAAGCCATCTTTGGCCAGCCGGAAATCAAGCTTGGTTTTTTCCCTCCCTATGCTGCCCTTAGACTGCCTGAATTGGTCGGACCTGCCAAAGCCATTGAAATAGTTACCACAGGAAAAAATTATACGGCCAAGGAAGCCAGGAAATTAGGCTTTGTCAGCCAGGTAGCCTCTGAAGATGAGTTTAGTGATGTGGTGGAAAAAAACATCAAGGAAATCTGTCATTCAAGCCCCTTGATCATCCGGCTCAACAAAAGAGCTGTCAAGCGCCATATCGGTACCAGTTTTTTCCAGGGCGTGGATCTGGTTTCAAATTATTTCCTTAATACCATGATGAAAACCGAAGACACCCTTGAGGGTATTGCCAGTTTTGAGGAAAAAAGAAGACCGGTCTGGAAAAATAAATAGTGCACGGCCCTGCCTTTAAAAAGGAGGGCCGCCGCTAGGTAAGGATCACTCCGGAAAATTGCTGCGGCAAGGGAAAATCAGCTCCTTGTCGCAGTTTTTTTTTATGGGCAGACGGTGCCAAGCTATCTTTAAATCGTTAGCTAACATTGAAATCTCAAAGTCGCTCTCTCTGTTTGCATCCACTATCAGTGTCAAAAAAATTGATTTCCATCTCAAGGTCCCGCAGGCATTTGCTTTGTGCGTGTGAACATGTTCTGACCCAGGCAATAACGCTAATCCAGCCCACTGCGGCAAAGGAAAGGAAGACAGCGGTCCTTTCTTGGAAATGGCTTGTAATAGCCCAAATTGCGAACACACCTGCTACAACTCCAACAATTAGCCAGGTGAATAGATGACAATTACACGAATCACGTTCTGGGACTGGAGGGGAGAACCAAATCTGATCCCCGATTTCAGTCCGCTCAAATTGTGAAGCATCAAAAGGTATTTCGATCATCCTGCTTTTAAACTTGACAA
>DAOWDR010000222.1 GCA_030638935.1 Desulfobacteraceae bacterium
TGCATTGTCATGGAAGACCTGGCCTATTTCGGCATGGATTTCAGAAAGGATTATTCAGCACCCGGCCAGCCGCCCTTTATTCCGTCGGTGGCCAAATACACGGACAATTATATTCTATTGATCTCCAGTTCAAAATCCTTTTCCCTGGCTGGTCAGCGCATCGGCATGACCGCCATTCCAGACAAATTGTTCAACTCAAAGGGAGACAATTTAAGCCAATGGTTCGGCAGCAATAACTTTGGATACGCCTATATTTTCGGTGCCATGTACGCCCTGAGTTCAGGGGTGTCCCATTCCAACCAATATGGGCTCTGCGGACTGTTAAAGGCTGTAAACAACGGCAGCTACAATTTTGTGGACAGCATCAAAGAATACGGGGACAGGGCCGCTGTCATGAAAAAACTGTTTGTGGAAAACGGGTTCAAGATTGTCTATGACATGGATGAGGGTCAAAAGATTGCAGACGGGTTCTATTTTACCATTTCATACCCGGGATTTACCGGGGTGGAACTTGTGGAAGAACTTCTGTACTACGGAATCAGCGCCATCTCCCTCACCACCACGGGCAGCGACCGCCACGAAGGATTAAGGGCCTGTGTTTCCCTTACCGGCAAAGAACGGTTCCAGGAACTGGAAAACAGGGTGGCTCAATTTAAAAAAGACCATCCCCATGGATCTGATTTTAAAATCATTCATTCATAAAAAGTTTTCTCCATATCTTCTTCTCTCTCCTAGGCCGGCCCTGAAAGCGAAACATCTTTCAGGACCGGTTTTTTTTGGCAAAACCTTGCATTTTCAAATTGCTCCATGTATATGTTTCTATCTTTAGAAACAAAAATAATAAAAGTTGCAAGACAATTGCAAAGGAGATTTTCCATGACTGAGACCAGAACAGAACTTGAAAAAATGGAATTGCCTGACAAAGAGGGCCGGTTTGGCGAATACGGAGGCAGTTATGTGCCTGAACAACTCCAAACCATCCTGGATGAAATCTGCCAAAGCTATGAAGCCATTAAAAAGGACGAAACCTTTATTGCCGAGTTAAGGGACCTGAACAAACATTTCACCGGCCGTCCCTCCCCAATATTTTACGCAAAAAATTTGTCTGAAAAGACCGGGGGAGCAGATATTTACCTGAAACGGGAAGACCTGAATCACACCGGTGCCCATAAAATCAACCACTGCCTGGGAGAGGCCTTGCTGGCCAAACGCATGGGCAAGAAAAAACTCATTGCCGAGACTGGTGCAGGCCAGCACGGGGTAGCCCTGGCAACGGCCGCCACCCTGGTGGGGCTTGAATGCGACATCTACATGGGCGAAATAGACATAATAAAAGAGCACCCCAATGTGGTGAGAATGAAAATTCTGGGCGCCCGGGTCATACCGGTTGACCGGGGGACCAAAACACTTAAAGATGCTGTGGATGCTGCCTTTGAAGCCTATGTTAAAGACCCTGTTACCCAGCTCTATGCCATAGGCTCTGTGGTGGGCCCCCACCCCTTTCCCATGATGGTCAGGGATTTCCAGCAGATTGTGGGTCAGGAAGCAAGGGAGCAGTTCCGGGAAATGACTGGAAAACTGCCGGACAATTTAGTTGCATGTGTGGGGGGCGGCTCCAATGCCATGGGCCTGTTCACCGCCTTTCTGAAAGATAAAGACGTTGCTATGTTTGGGGTGGAGCCGTCGGGCCGGGGATTTAAGGACGGAGACCATGCCGCCACCCTGACCCTGGGCAAACCAGGTGTACTCCACGGATTCAGTTCCTATCTTCTCCAGGATGAAAAAGGAGAACCCCTGCCGGTTTATTCCGTTGCAAGCGGTCTGGATTATCCCGGAGTCGGTCCCCAGCACAGCCTGCTCAAGGATCTTGGCCGGGTCACCTATGTGACTGCTTCGGACATTGAAGCCATTGATGCTTTTTTTGAATTATCCAGAACCGACGGCATTATTCCGGCCATTGAAAGCGCCCATGCCATGGCCTATGCCGTGAAACTGGCAAAGGAAGCCGGCAAAGGAAAAACCATTCTGGTGAACCTGTCAGGCCGGGGGGATAAGGACATTGACTTTGTCCTTGAAACCTATGGCAAAGACTATGGATTATAAGCTCTTAATCCATTAAAAATTACCATTGAAATCATGCAAAAGCCCGGCCGGGAATTCATCTTCCGGACCGGGCCTTTGTTTACCCATTTACCCTGCTGCTTTTATTTTCCGTTTTTCTCTTTCTTTTTTAATTTACCGGCTTCCAAATGGCGTTTTCCCGCATTTAAAATGGTTTTCCTGATACGGATGGATGCAGGGGTAACTTCGACCATTTCATCATCCCGGATAAAATGAATGGCCTTTTCCAGGGTCATCTCCCTTATGGGGGAACAGACCACGTTTTCATCCTTGCCCGAGGCCCGCATATTGGTCAGTTTCTTTTCCTTACAGGGATTAACATCAATATCTGAATGCCGGTTATGCTCGCCCACCACCATGCCCTCGTAGACCAGGGTTCCCGGGACAATAAAAAGCTTTCCCCGGGGTTCCAGGTTGAACAGGCCATAGGCCACGCCCTTTCCCTGGCGGTCAGCCACAATGGAGCCCGTGAAACGGATGGGAAACTCCCCGCGGAAGGGTTCATAACCGGACAGATAAGAGTTCATAATGCCCGTTCCCCTGGTGTCAGTCATAAACTCATCCGGATACCCTATCAAAGAACGGGAGGGAATGGAGAACTCGATCCTGACCCTGCCTTTTCCGTTGTTGACCAGGTTGGTCATCTTGCCTTTTCGAATGGAAAGCTTTTCCGTGACAACTCCCATAAAATCCTCACCACAATCAACAAACAAATGCTCAATGGGCTCCACCCTCACCCCGTCCTGCTCCTTGTAAATAACCCGGGGGCGCCCCACGCAGAGTTCAAACCCTTCCCTGCGCATGGTTTCAATGAGGATGGCCAGTTGGAGTTCCCCCCGGCCCTTTACAACAAAGCTTTCATCCGTGGTGCTTTCTTCCACCTCAATGGCCACATTCAGCAAGGTTTCTTTTAGGAGCCGCTCCCGGATTTTCCGGGACTGAACATGCTTGCCCTCCTGGCCTGCAAAAGGGGAGGTGGTAATGGAAAAACGCATGAAGACCGTGGGTTCATCCACGGCAATCCTGGGAAGGGGAACCGGTGCTTCCCTGGTGCAGATGGTATCTCCTATCTTGACATCCTCAATACCGGACAACACAACAATATCACCCACCTGGGCTGTATCCACGGGCTCAAGGGCAGGGCCGTCATAGGACTGGAGTTTGGTAACCTTTAATGCTTTTTGCTTGTTCTCTTCACCAATGCAGACCAGGCTTTTATTGGATGCTACCGACCCGTTGAATATTTTGCCTATGGCCAACCGGCCCAGGTAATCGGAATATCCCAGGTCAGAAACCAGCATCTGGAAAGGAGCCTCAGGATCATAGGAAGGAGGTGGCATCTCATCTACAATCAGGTCAAATAAAACACTCAGATTGTCTACATCATCTTCAAGCTCCCGTTTAACAATTCCGTCCCGGCCAATGGCATAGAGATAGGTGAAATCAAGCTGTTCCTCGGTGGCATCCAGGTCGATGAACAGATCATATACCATGTCCAAAACTTCATCAATCCTGGCATCCTTGCGGTCGATTTTATTGATGATCACCATCACCGGTAGATTGGATTCAAAGGTTTTTTTCAACACAAACCTGGTCTGGGGCAAAGGCCCTTCCGAAGCATCCACCAGAAGGATAGCGGAATCGGCCATGGACAATGCCCGTTCCACCTCACCGCCAAA